>CATJLA010000124.1 GCA_949741215.1 uncultured Oscillospiraceae bacterium | reverse complement strand
TTTGCTTTGCAGCTTTTCCAGCAGCAGGGCGGGGAACTGCCCTGCCAGATGAGGCCCAAAAATCAGGTCCACATAGGGATAGCTTTTCCGAAGCTTCTCCCGAATATGCTGCTGCTCCATCATGCAGCCGCAAAGGCAAATGACAAGCTTTGGATTTTGCTCCTTAAGCTTCTTCAGTTCCCCAATTTTGCCAAAGATTCTTGACTCAGCGTTTTCCCGGATAGCGCAGGTGTTATACAGCACCAAATCTGCCTGGGCCAGGCTTTGTGTAAAGGCAAAGCCCATTTGAGCAAGCATTCCGCAAAAACGCTCGCCATCTGCAGCATTTTGCTGGCAGCCATAGGTGTGAACCAGTGCAACAGGGGTTCTGCCAAGGCGCTCCGCCATCAACGCGCCCGCCTGCTCCATAGCCGCCTGGCGTTTGGCCGTTTCTTCTTTTTCCGCCACCGCAAAATTCCTTTCTTTCCATAAATTCCACAAATTATGCCTTTGGGACGAAACCGCTCCCCCATTTCCCGGGCAATACCGGAGGTTCCAAACAGGTGGGACGTCCTGCAAAACTAAAGCTCTTTTTTCAGCATGACGATTTGATCGGTGCGGTATTCCTCCCGGAAGCCAACTCTTAAAAACAGGGAAATCGCCGGGTTATCTATGGCAATATCGTCATAAAGCAGCTGAATGCCGTTTTGTTTGGCGGCTCCACACAGCAAAGCAAGGCCGGCTGTACCATAGCCCTTGCTCCGGTGTTCTGCTGCCACAATAATATCCGCGATGAAAAGGCTGCGTTCACCATCGTAGTGGTAAGCGATTTCTCCCACAAAGCAGTTGGCGGCTATGTCCCGAAGATAACGATAAAAGCGCTTTCCCGCTGGAGCTTCCATCCAGTAGTTGAACCAATCTTTCCACCGAGATTCGGGAAAATCTATCGTACCGCCCCAGGCATGGTTGTAGGACATGGTGGCAGCGTCCGCCAAAAGCCGCTGCCGAAACCACAGATCCTCATAGGACGGGGTGTAAAGCTCTATTCTTTCTGTCATGGGGCAATCCTCTCTCGGCCCGGGTTACTGTAAGTGTACTATTATAGTCTACCATAGGAAACCCGAAATTTCAACTACCGGGATTGTTCTTTTTTCATGGCCTTTTCGGTTTCCTCCCGGATCACCACTCGCCGGATTTTACCACTGATGGTTTTAGGCAGCTCCGACACAAACTCAACGATACGTGGATACTTATAGGGGGCAGTTTGATGCTTCACATAATCCTGCAGCTCCTTCACCAGCTCCTGGGAGGGCTGATAGTTCTTAGTAAGCACTACCGTCGCCTTGACGACAGTACCCCGAACCGGATCCGGCGCGGCGGTGATGGCGCACTCCAACACGGCAGGGTGCTCCAGCATCACACTTTCAATCTCAAAGGGGCCAATCCGGTAGCCGGAGGACTTAAATACGTCGTCCTTACGGCCCACATACCAATAGTAGTCATCCTCGTCTCGCCAAGCGGTATCTCCGGTGTGGTAGACGCTGTTGTACCATACCTCGGCAGTACGCTCAGGGCCGTCATAATAGCCCTTGAACATCCCTACCGGCTTTTTGCCCTCCGGCGTACGAACAACAATCTCCCCTACCTCACCCTGGGGCACCGGTTGGTCATTATCATCCACCAAATCCACATGATACAGCGGAGAAGGACGTCCTAACGCACCGGTGCGGGGGCGGGTACCCACATAATTGCCCAACAGCACAGTGGTTTCGGTTTGACCAAAGGCTTCCATAATCTCCAGGCCGGTAGCCTCCTTAAACTGGCGGAAGATTTCCGGGTTCAAAGCCTCGCCTGCCGTGGTGGCATATTTAATAGAAGAGAGATCATAGCCCTCCATCCCCTCCTTTACCAAAAAACGGTAGATGGTAGGCGGTGCGCAGAAGGATGTCACCTTATATTTCTCAATAATCTTCAGCAAATCTCCAGGGACGAACTTATCGAAGTCATATACAAATACCGTAGCGCCCAAAATCCACTGGCCGTACAGCTTGCCCCACATTGCCTTGCCCCACCCCGTTTCAGAAACAGTGAGATGCAGTCCGTCCGCCGGGATATTGTGCCAGTATTTTGCAGTAATAATATGACCAAGTGGGTAGGTAAAGTCATGGCACACCATTTTGGGCTGACCGGTAGTACCGGAAGTAAAATAAAGGAGCATGGTATCCTCCGCCATGGTATCCTGCCGGACAAGCTCCGGAGAGGATTGCTCCAGTGCTTTGTCGAAGGAAATCCAGCCCTCCCGCTCTCCTCTGGCGATAAAGCGGCTGGTAATGCCGCTGTACTTCTCCTGGGCCTTCTCGATAAACTGAGTAACCTCTCCTTCTCCAGTACACACAACTGAGGAAATATCCGCGGCCTGAAAGCGGTAAAGGAAGTCCTTGGCTGTAAGCAGGTGGGTACCGGGAATCACAATAGCCCCAATTTTATGCAGCGCCAGAATCGCAATCCAGAACTGATAGTGCCGTTTTAGAATCAGCAGCACCCGGTCCCCTTTACGGATGCCCTGGGAAAGAAACAGGTTTGCGGCCTTATCACTGAGGGTCTTCATCTCTCCAAAGGTAAAGGTTCGCTCCTCACCCTCTACATTGCACCAGACCATCGCTCTTCTTTCGGGCTCATAGCGGGCAATTTCGTCCACTACGTCATAAGCAAAATTGAAGTTGGAAGAGTAAACCGGCTCAAACGCGCTTAAAACACCATCTTTGTCCAACTGAACACGACAGAAATCCAGGTAAAAATTCTCGATATTTTTCATAGAAACAACCTCCTTTTTGTAGCCGCACATTTTCTCTTCCCCTTTGAAAACGGGCTTTTCACAAAATAAGCCTGTCCCATCACATTGCGGGACAGGCTTGTTCCATCCATATCATACCAAAAGATGCCGCCCGTTTCCCGGGCTTCCTTTTAATCTGTCTGAAAGGAAAAAAGCCAGCCTCCCCTTCTCAAAACAGTTTCTTCTTCATTGGCCTTTATTGCCATTCCTTATCATAATCCATCCCACCTCATTTGTCAATTCTAAAATAAAAAAGAGCGCGATTTTAGTGAAAAGCACTTGCTTTTTCACTGCCTTTCCGGTA
>CATJLA010000123.1 GCA_949741215.1 uncultured Oscillospiraceae bacterium | reverse complement strand
AGCACCAGCAGTGCCGTCATTAGGCAGAGTCAATTTGCTGGTCAGGTCAGCACCGGGAACTGCGTCAACAGCACCGGTATCACCAATCTTAAAGGCATCAGCATTCAAGCCCATAGTGCCATCCAGCAGGCGGGTGCCGTTAAAGTTAGCGGACTGAGAAATACGATTTACTTCGTCCAGCAGAGCATTTACCTCATCCTGCAGAGCGTTACGCTCTGTGCTGGTGTAGGTACCGTTAGCGGACTTAGTAGCCAGCTCAACCATACGGTTCAGCATGTCATGCACTTCGTTCAGGTTGCCCTCAGCGGTCTGGATCAAAGAAATACCGTCCTGCGCGTTGCTGGATGCGGTCTCCAAACCAGTGATCTGCGCCTTCATCTTCTCGCTGATGGCCAAGCCGGCAGCGTCGTCGCCTGCACGGTTAATTCTAAAACCAGAGGACAACTTCTCCAAAGACTTAGAAACAGCACTGTTGTTCATGCCCAACTGACGATAAGCGTTGAGCGCCATTGTGTTAGTTCTTACTACCATTCCCATGGTGAAACCTCCTTGTAATATACGAATCCATCCTTGGATCCGTTTTTTGTTTTGACGGGACTGCTGATTTGCCGCCCCGCGGTTTGTATTTTCAACCCCCGCCGGCGGGCCCTTGCCGGCAGAAGTGAAAACCGTTGTTTACAGGCTTAAATGGTGCTCTCAAGTCCTATGAGTGCGAAACCTGCTTACAACTACTATATTCGCCCGCCCGATTGCAAAACTAAACCGCCCCGCAAGAAAAATTTTGAAAAAGTGGGTTTTTCAAACTCCAGGGACGTCCAGCAGGCGGCAGTTTTTGTTGCTTTAGGGCGGTTTTTTATGGTGTACTGGGCTTGTCCCCGGTATAGGGGGCGGGTGTTGTCAGCAACAAAGGCGGTTAGCCCCTGCTTGCCGGGGAACCCAGCTTTTTGCGCCCCCGAGCTTTGTGTAAGGGGTGATGCCATGTACGTTACATATGCCGGGCTGATTCAGTCCGCTATGTTTGTTCTTGGCATGGTGGCCCTTTTTATTGAGGTCTATCATAACAAAAAGTAGCAACCGCCCAGCCTGACCGCTGCGGTTGCTACTTTAATACCGCAAGGGGTTAGCCGCTTGTTGGCAGCACCCTCTTTGTATTTACAGTATAAATCATTCGCCGGATGATGTCAAACCCCATTCAGGAGCCAAAGGGACGTCCAGCAGCCTGAGGTTTGCTGGCTCTTCGGCAATATCGGTGCAATCCACAGCCCAAACCACCTGCTTTTGGGGGGTAATTTCAAAAATCGGGATGCCCTTACGGTGGCAGCCATGGCCCATCCAGTTGCAGAACACCAGGTTGCCATTGGGCAGCAGCTGCAGCCCCAAAAGCCACTGTATGCCAATTTCCGGCACATCACTTGCCTTCAGCTCCCAGATTTCGGTACCATCGGGGGTAATCTCCACGGCGCCGGTGTGGTGGGTATATATTAAGTTACCGTTGGGCCGCAAAACTGCGCCAAAGGTATCCGGCCGGGTGGCATAGCGCTTTAAAGGCTTGCCGGCGAGGTCAAACATGGCGATTTCCTGCGAACCAGGCTGCACCGCATAGTAGCCTCCGGCATGCTTGCGAACCATCCGCATGGCATTATGAGGGGAATCCCCCGTATAATCCACCGGTATTTTTAGGACGAGCTGCCCTTTGCGGTCTATTTCGGTGATACAGCGGCCCTGCACCTCTCCCAGCAGAATATTGCCATTGGGGAGGGGCTGGCAGCTAAAAATTTCGCCCTTGGTCTCGTACCGGAACAAAAGATTATCCCGCTCATCCACGATGGAAACACCGTCCGATCCCAACCCGTAGTGGCAAAATAGGGTAGCGCCGTCAGGCAAAGGCCATACCTCATAACTTACGCCATAAGGAAGCTCTACTGTGCGGGCAACATTGCCGGCAACATCAAACCAGAGGAGGCGGCGCTTATCCGTTTCCGCACAAACAAAGGGGTGGCGCTGGGTACCAGTGATCTTCATGGCCTAATCCTCCCGGCCTGCGGCCATCCGTAGCACCTTCACAATACCGTTTTTCCCGATAGGCGGGATAGAAGGCAGGTTGCCGGCAGCATCGCACCCGTGCCGGAGGATTTCCCCCGTAATCTTGTCTAAAGAAGCATCGTCGGTAGGCACACCGGCAGTTGCAAAGGTATGGGGAACCTCCACCTCGTCCATAAATGCCACAATACGCTCTACCGTCTCGGAGGCAACCTGGGCATCGGTACGCCCAGCCCGGGCAAGGCCAAAGATTTTCTCTCCCAGCAATGCAAAGCGGGCGGCGCGTTCGTCATTTAAGCTGCAGGTGTAGCGGAAGTAGGAATCCATAAAAATGGCCAGCGTTACACCATGGGTTGTGTTGTACAGTGCCGAGAGCACATGGCCCATCTGGTGCATGGGAGTAGGGGGATTCAATCCCGCCTGCAAATACCCGTTCCATGCCAAAGTAGAGGCCCACTGGATATTGGCCCGGTGGGGAACATTCATAGGGTCCTTCAGCACTTCTTTCAGCTCCGCCATAATCGTCACCAAAATCCCCTCATGCAGACGATCCTGCAGCGGCGAGTTCTGGTCGCCATTCAAATAGGCCTCCAGCACATGGGACATAGCGTCCACCGCACCCACCGCTGTCTGAAATCTCGGCAGAGAGCAGGTCAGGGAGGGGTCAAGAATCGAAATTTTAGGGAAGATCACCGGTGTCCAAATATATGCCTTTTCCTGCGTTTCATCGTTGGTCGCTACAGCTACACAGTTCATCTCGCTGCTGGTGGCAGGCAGGGTCGGAATCAGGATGGTAGGCAAGGTCTCCGTTGGGGGCACAGCAATCTCCATATCATGGCGGGAGACAAACATCCTCCAGGGGTCGTCCGGATACAAAACACCGGCGGCAATCGCCTTGGTAGAGTCCATCTCGCTGCCGCCGCCCACCGCAATGCAAACATCCACCTGCTCCTTTTTACACAGGGCAATCGCCTCCTTAATATGGCTAAGCAGAGGGTTTGCCTGTACCTTAAAAAACTCCACATAAGCAACGCCGCTTTCCGTCAGCCGGGCTTCTACCCGGTCCAGCAGCTGCTGCATAAAGCTGTGATCCCCATAGGAAACAACCAGTGCCTTTTTGCCATACTTGGCGGCACAAGCACCTATTTTATCTGTCTCCCCTTCCCCAAACAGGATATTAACCGGATTGTAAAGGTCAAAATTTAACATAACGCTCCTCTTTTCCGCCGGGACGTAAGCGCATTTTTGCAATTCTGTTCCTCTCCCCGGCTATTCTAAAATGAATTGCATTCATTATATCACTTACTCACGGCTTTTGAAATTGCTGTACAGAAAATTTGTAAATTTTGTTAGCTGATCTAAATTTTTTCTGTATTTCTCTCTTAAAAAGCCCCGTGTCTGGTATGCCTCGCCGCCCTTCTCTCCTGTAATTTCCCCGCGACGAAGCGCATCCCGCAATTTCTCCCCAATCCAAGATAATCTGTTCGCCGTCGGGTATAATTACCGGATCCAGATCCAGTTCGTCCTCAAAGGGAATACCGTTTTCCAGCCCAACCCTTTTAGCTATATCAAAATACCACTCAATCGGCCGTTTTGGTTGTCAAACATGGGCCCCCTGCAGTCAAGAAGTTTGATCCTGTGCCGCAAGCCACACATTGTCCGCTCTCGTCACCTTACCCCTTGCCTAATACCTAAAAACGAAAGCGCACTGTCATGTCCCGCCAAAAATAAAAACAGGAGCAGTGTCCAAAAGGATGGATACTGCTCCTGTTTCTTATTGCTTTATTTTTAGCTTAATAATGTACAAGGAATCACTTTTCGTGCCTGGGATGCTCCTGCACCAGCTTAGCCGCCTTTGTCAGCGATGCCATAATGTCGGTGCGGTGTTGATTGCGCAGAACATACATCTTGGAGTAAACCTCTCCCTTATCGGTAACCACATACTTGGGAGGCAGCTGGTTCAGGGCATAGGCAATCATATCCCCCCGGCAGGTCTCACAGGTACAGCATTTCAGGGAGGGAGCCACCTCGTCATAAATCTCTTCCACCAAATTTTCCATCACGTTCCGGTAATTAACCATGCGTCTCTTCCTTTCCGGACCTTTTTCCGGCGCTACAGCCCGGAGGTCCTCTCATTGAGAAGTTGTTTCTTAAAATCCCGGTAGGCCTCCACCACCATGGTGTCATATTCAATCCCGAACAGGGAGGGCACCAGGTAATTAAAGATGTATTCCAGGCTTTCTGATCTGCCGATAGCCAGAATGGTCTCGGTAATCATCACCTGATTGAGAAACTGGTTGTTTGCAATATGCTTGGTGGAACAGATGTAATTGTAAAGCACATCCCGCACATTATCCAGGTTGGAAAACTCCACAACCAGGCTGACAGCCTTGCGCAGAAAAGGGTCGGGGTACCGTGCCTGATCGCTAATCATTTCGTCCATTTTCAAAAGCCCGTCCTGCCGGGCGGCAAAAGCCAGCTCCATCAACTGCCGGGCCATTTCCAGGCTTTCCCGCTTGCTGTCCCGCGGGCACTGGAGGCGCTGGGCGAAGTAATCCGCGCTCATGACATACTGCATAACATTCCTCCATTATCCTTCCCCGTTCCGGGAGGCTCTATCCCTCGTTCTGTCATTTAGGGGACGTCGCGCCTGCGGCAAGCTTCCCCGCTTCACCTTACAACAAATTACTGCCCAATTTCCAGCGCCTTTAATGCCAAAGACTGCACCAGCTTCAGTGCCGTCAAATTAGCCTCATAGGAGTTGGAGGCAGCCATCAGGTCAATCCGCTCCTCAGTGGCATCCACATTGGGCATCATTACATAGCCGTCCTCATTGGCGTCAGGGTGGCTTGGGTCATACACCGGCAAAAAATCCCGCTGGCTTTCCACCACGTCCACAACTCTTACACCACCACCCTGCACTCTTTTCTCCTGGTCCCGCAGCACGTTGCTGAAGCTGATCGCCCGTTCCTGGAACACCACCTGCTTGCGGCGGTAAGGGTCTCCGTTCTCATCCTTGGAAGTATTATTTACATTGGACAGGTTCTGCAAAGCCACATCCATTCTAAACCGCTCCGCCGTTAAAGCTGAGCCAACTAAATTCATAGAATCAATAAAGGACATCGCCATAGCCTCCTTCTCTCACTTTACTTGGCGGACTGATTCATCACATACCGCAGGTTGCTGAACTGGCCGCTGATTTTCTGGTACAAATACAACTGCTGCACATAGTTCTGATACAGCTTCAGGCTCTCAGTGTCCGAGTCCACATTGTTGCCGTCCGGCCGGATAGAAGTGGTATCGTCAGTTACAATATAAGCCTTCAAATCATACTTGCCCTCAGAATCCTTCAGCACATTCTCAAAGCTGACATACTTTGCGTTATACCCAGGGGTATCCAAGTTTGCCAGGTTCTGCAAAATCGCCTGCTGCTGCATATTCAGGCCATTCAGGCTGCTTCTCATTAGCGAAAACTGGGCGGAATCAAAAAACATGGGAACTCCTCCTAACTTTTTACCGTAACTTCTACCGTGTTAGGCACTTCTGCGTCCTCCGGCAAAAGCTTTGCCATCACCAACAACCGGTGGTTCCGGTCATTTTCCCCAAACTTTACTGTGCAGGTGGAAAGAGTCAAAATCTTATCCTCCGGCCCAACCTCTACACCGTAATCATACAGGGACATCTCCATAGCCTCTGCCGCCAGCTGCTCCACGCCCCCCTCAGGGCTTGGGTAAAAATAAGGAAAGCTGACGTCCGCATAACATACCGCAAAAACCTCCCAGCCCATATAGTCCTCCATAGTGGAAAACTGAATCACCGGGGTATTTCTGGCAAAAACAGGGTCCAAAAACTTAAATAGCTGAGAAAACCGCAGCCCGTCGGGGTTATCCTTCAAATCACTGTGCCCGTAGACGATGGTGTTGGGGGAAAGCTTCTCCCTATCCCCCACAGCACACTCGTAATCCACAAAGTACGCGCCAAAGATATCCTCCTCATTGGCTTCATTGCGCCGCAGGTAGGCATTGTTGTCCTGGGCCTGCAGGACGCTGTTGTTCACCTTGGTGCCGGGAATATAAATCCAGCCCACCGTATCCTGATTCTGAGTGGTGGCATAATCCAGAAGCTCCAGAGTATCCGCTTCATTGTCCGCCTCCCGATAGGTGTTGATTTTGGGGCTGCTTTGCTGGCTGGAGGAGCTTTCCTCAACAGGAACACTTACCGGCTGCTGCTCCTCCATAAAAAGAGCAACATAAACAATTCCTCCTATCAGCAATAAAGCACCTAAGGTAGATGAGAGAATCAAAAGAAATTTCTTCAATCGTCTCCCTCCCGTATACCTGTGTACGGAGGCGTCTTGCCCCCTACAGTCAGGATCTCAGAAGCATCTGACACTGTTCCGTACTCGTCAATTCTGCCGGAATGATCCTCCGACCCTGCAATCCGGTGCTTGGTGGTGAAAATATAGGTAGAAAAATGCTCCAAAGTCATAGCCACCGCACCCTTGCTGCTGCTCTGCAGCGCGCCATAGTAGTCAATCCGATCCCTCTCCAGGTTATAATGGTGCCAATAAATGGTCTCATCCCCATACTTGTTGCCCAGGTTCAGGTAGAAGGTCGCCGGCCCAGGCAGCGAGCCATGGTAGTCAAAGTACGCCAGCACCACTCGGTTACCCAAATCCCGGTTGCGGGAATTAGAGTCAATCAGATCAAAAATCCGCTCTTCATCCGGGGAGGTAAAGCTCATCCGGAAGTCATAAATCTCCGTCTGCGGAATCACCCGGTCAATATCCGAGGCCTTAAACTCCAGCGAGTAGTCATTTCCCTGGAAAATAATCGTCTTTTCCGGATACTCCCGCAGCTCATTAAATACGCTGGCGCCTACCCGGGGGTATTCCTCAATCCGCACTAAAATCACATCACTGGAGTCCTCATAATTCACCTGTTCCGCCTCCAAGGGAGTCAGGTTTTTCAGCTTATCCTCCTCGTTGCGGTAGATAGTCACCGTATAATTCTTAACCACCGTTTCATCAGGAGAAGTCACCTCAATGGTGATTTCATTTGCTCCATCCACCAGCGCTTGGGCATAGTTGCCGTTATAGTCGCCAATTTCCCTTGTGCCGGAGAATACCTTCATAGTCGCCAGCGGGTCAGAGGGTTTGGGAATCACATCAATCGAATAAGCATTCTCCTTCACAGCCACCTCATACTCAGTAACTGCCGCCTGGAATTCCGGAGTCATCTGGCCTGTGCTTACGTCCAGCCGTTTCAAATCAGCATTGTTGGTTTTTTCAATCAGGTTCTCGTTGGTCAGGTTTACAACGTAGGTCGTTTTGGTTATGCCGTCCTGCGCCGTCACCTCAATAACCACCTTCTGGTATATCTCTATGACGTCAATAGGATCTGAAGTCGATCCGCTTGCCACCACGTTCCCATCCACCCGAATCGTCGCCCCGGGATGGTTTGCGGTAGGCGTGGCGGTAACAGTGGACTGATCCTTCATAACCTTACCGGTATACTCCGTTTTGCTGGAAACAAATACCGGGCTAAACTCCTCTACGTTACCCATTTTCAGGCTCTTCAAACGGGAATCACTGCTGGGCAGCTCCCGGGTAACGGTAATGGAATAGGTAATCGTGGTCTCGCCATCCTCAGCGGTCATAATCACCTGAAACTCCTTGGGGGTACCGGGGGTAGCCAGCTTCAGGTTTTTGGAGGTTGCACCGCTCTGCACCATATAGGGCACCATCTCGTCTAAAATATCACCAGGCTGAAGAATCCGAATCGTCGCCCCAGGATGGTTTGCAGTAGGAGTAAAGCTGATGGCAGTCGTCTCATAGGGTACCCGAATATTATAACTGGTTTCATCAGGATGGAACGCAAAGGTCTTGATATCCACGCCGTCCTGGTCCTTTAATACCAGCGACTTCAGCACAGCGTCATCGCTTGGCGGCTCTCTCCTAACGCGGATGGTATACTCCTTCACATCATCCTCATTTTCGCTTTCCGGCGTTACCCGAATGATAATAGGATCATACCCCTGGTACTGGTCCCGAATCATCTCATCATCCATAGGCAAAACGTCAATCGCGCCGGTAATCCTGTCAGGAATCGCCTCAAACAGCAGCTCGCCGTCCCGCCGAAGCACCTCGATTTTGGAAACATTGACGTCATTAGGGGTAATATTCAGCTTCAGCTTTCCGGTAGAATAAGGAATCTCCACCGTATAAACGTCAGTGCTCGCCTGGAAATTGGGCCGGTAGGTAATTGTCTTCTCGTCATTATCCAGTACCTGCAGGTTTTTCAGGGTAGCATCCTTGCTGGGGTCCTGGCGGTACAAATGCACCTTGTATTCCCGCACACCGCCTCCGTTTGCCAAGCCGGATTCCGAAGTCACCGTAAAGGTAACGGTCAGCGCCCCGTCCTCGTCGGCCATAGTCTGGAACTTATTTTTCAAGTCGCTCAGCCACTGCTTCTCCGGGTCAAAGATGCTGCTTCCCACCAACTCCGGGGTAATCTCAGGGCCCTTCGCTCCCACATGGTTCTTCTCCGCCTTTACCCGCAGCCTCTTGGTAGAAAAAGGTATCTGCACATTATATTCCAGCACATTAGGGTCAAAGTTGATCAAATTGTTCCGCTGGGCAGAGTCCTCCTCATAATAAATTCCCAAGAGAGCAAGCGTATTGTCCTCACTGGCCGGGTCTCTCACGACGTCCAGCTTATACGTAGTCCAGAACTCCTTTCTGGGGTCCTGTGAAGGCACCAGCACCTCAATGGTAGAAAGCTCGCCTACCTCCAGTATTCCGCCGGCAGGTATCTTCCCGCTGGGCTGGCCGTTTTTCAGCCCGGTCAGCGTCTCCAGCACCGCGCCCATCGTATCCTTTCGGACGATTGTACCAGATTTCGTCAGATTAGCGGCGCCTCTTTCGTCGCCAAGGGTGGGGGTAAGGGTGATAGATTCCACCCGATAGGGCAAATGGATCACTCCGCCGTTATCCCGGTTATACACAAGCTGATCAGGAGAAAACGCAAAGGGAATCTCCTCTTTATCCTGAGACCGTATTGTCAAAGACTGCAGCGAGCTGTCCTGACTGGGGGTACTGTCCTTCAAATTCAAAATAATCCGGTACTTATACCGGGTACTTTCCACCGGCGTCCCCTTTGCATCAGGAATAAAGTACCGCACCTCCAGCACTACCTGCGTATCCGCATGACGAGGCAGCTGCTGGGCAACAATCCGCAAATTCTTCTTGGTAGCAATGCTCTTGTCGCCGGAAGTGGCCTGGGGATTGCTGATCTGAGCACCAGATTTATACTCCTGCTGGTCAATTTCCATGACGATATTGCTCTCCGAGCCTTCTGCCACAGTAACCGTTGCATAGCTGGCGGTACCGTTTTTGGCGCCCATATCCAGCTGTAAATTCCATTCATAGGGGCCTCTTGGCACCGGCGTATACCCAATAATTCCCCCTTGGTAAGCGTCCATCGTTTTGGAATACCCCGTCGTCCCCTCCGGAATATTCACCGCCGTATCATATACATCTTCCCTAAAGGTTGGGTCGCTGGCATTGGTAACCGCCAAACCTGTCTTCTCGCTCAACGCCCGCACCGCCACCGGCTTACCGGTACCTCGCACAATCGCCGTCTTTTTCGGCCGCCTATCCTCCGCCGTACTATTGGGCACCGGGTTATTATTGCTGTCGTAATACGTAACCAAAGCGCGCAGCTCGCCTTCCACGTTGTCCTCCAGCTGGCTCACACCGGCGGACTGCCACTCCTTGTTATCGCCTTCGCCAATGCCAACTACCCCTAAGTTGGTGGCATTTTCCACATTGGGATGCCACTTCCATTCAATACGGAAATCTCCGCCATACAGGTCGCTTCTTTGACGAAGCTGGAAATTCTGAGTAATATACTGTAAGCTGTCGCCGTCTGCCAAATTGATAAAGGTCTTATCGGTTTCACCATCGCTCTTGTTAATTTCGGTTTCCACCTGCTGCACAGCATACTGAGGAGTCATAACCGTCAACAAAATTGCGTTGGAAACCGGCGCGCTAAAGGTAATTTCAAACTTTGTGCCGGCCTGAATATAGTTATTGTAGGTAACCTGCTCCGTTGCGTCGTCAGGGTCCTTTTTCGGGTTGGCAGTTGTCTGGGTGGGATGCAGCAAAAGGTCAATCCGCAAAGAGTTTGTAGAGCTTCTCAGGTTCAAATACAAATTTTTCTGGGTATTTCCTGTAACATTGTCGCTTTTGGTAGAATTATCGCCATAAAACACCTGGGTATATCCCTCAAAAATACCAGTTCCGGCACCGTCATCCGCTATCTTAAATATAGCGCCGCCGGCAGCACTTTCCGGCTGGACACACTCAACTGTAATCTTACTTTCCTTTACAATATCCAAAGGATTCACAGCGGTAACCGTGCCCAAAGAGGAGTGGTTGCCAAAGGTTTCCACCGCCTCACCCTCAGAGCGTACCGACTTATACTCACCGCGGATAGAATACACATCGGTAAGCGCTTTTGTCTTATTACCGGCATCTGTAGTACCATCAATCGGATTAAAAGTATCCAAAAAAGTAATGGTACGGGTACCGTCCACCGGGTTAATGGGGCTGATATCTACGCCTGCCCGAGTAGAAGTCGCTCCCGATCCATCAGGATCACGGCTTTCAATCGTTATGTCCTGGGTCGCACTTCTCAGCACAATTTTATTGGAAGTATACCCGGCAGGAATATTCTCCTTAATGGTAATCGTCCGCCCGGTAATCACATTAGCTGTGGTATTGTCCCCGCCCACCATATTGGTAGTAAAGCTGATCGCCGGGTTCGCCACCGCCGCCTCCGCCCGCAAAGAGCCATAAGGCAGCATGGTAAGCACCATAGCCGCCGCCAAAACAAGTGATTTCATCCTCTTATATCTCATGGCAACCTCCGATATTCATCCTGGGCCAACTGCCGCCAGGGCCCGTTTTGTAACGATCAAAGGAATCAAAAACACACTTTGTTCCACTTTTCAGGACGTCGCGCCTATCCAAAGTGCCGGTCCGCTTCCCCAAGCAAAACCTAAACCAAAGCCCCCTCGCCGCCCTAAATCCAAGGCCGGCAATGATAGCTCCTCTACCTATTTTTTATTCGTCAAAAACCAGGCAAACTAAAGTTGTCCGCTAAAAAATCGCCAAAAAGGAACATTTTGTCATTTCCACACCATTTCTGCTGATATCTCTCCCAGTAATCTGCCGCCATACACAATTCATTTCTCGCTTCCTGTAAACACAAAGCCAGCAAAAACACCGTTTTGCCCCGGCGCTTTTCCTGGCTTGCCCCTATGCGGGGTTTTGTCTTTATTCAATTCAAGTTCAGGGGACGTTACTGCAGCCTTATATCATCAAAGCATCTCCCAAAGCACAGTGTGTTAACCAAAACGCCTTCGTCCGCCACAGGCTATTATATCCGCTTCCAGGGTACGCCCAGGCTGTTTTGGCGCAACCTATCCAACCGTAGCTGTTCCTGCGCCAACGCCTGCTCCCCCTGCCGGGTTAGCCTGTAATACTTCCGCCGGCTATCCTCGGAGGTCATCTGTATCAGTCCCTCCTGCTCCATCCGCAGCAGGCAGTTATAAACCGTACCTCCCTGCAGCTCTACCTCGCCATCGGTAAATGCCCTGATCCACTGAATAATATCATATCCATGCCGCTCTTCCTTGAGTGACAGCAAAATATAAAAGCTGGTTTCCGTCAGCGGAGAATCCTTGCCGTTCTTCCCTTTGTTTTTTTCCTGAACGCCGAAACCATTCCGTTCTGCCGCCGTAATCATACCTCCTCCCGGAATCCCCCAACCCACTTTATCAATCTGTCTGTAGGCCTATCCGCATCTGGCAGCCTTATCCGCCTGAATAAAGGTTTCTCTCAAATCGCTCACCATTTCCAGAATTTCATCCACCATCTGGTTATCCTTGTGAAGATTCGCCTGCACCAGCCGGTAAATAAAATAATCATACAAAGAACTCAGATTATTGGAGATCTCATACTGAAAATTCAAGGTGGAATTTAAGTGCTGGATAATCCGCTGTGCCTTTTGTGACGCCTGATTCGCCGATTCATAATCCTTAGCATCATTAAACTGTTTGGTAGCGCTCAGCTGCTTGATCACCTCATCATACAGTCTGGTCAGCATCTCACCTGGCGTCATCGTGTTAACAGACTGCTGCTGGTATTTCTGATACGCGTTCTGATAGGAATTAGGCGTCATTTCTTCACCTCGTTTTTATTAGCTCAGGCCCATCATCTGCATCAGATAGGAACTCTGGGTATTCATATTGGAAATCATCTGCTCCATCGTGTTAAACTGATTCCAATATCTTTGTTTTTCCGTCTCATAGGTCTTTTTCAAGGCGGTAATCTTATCCTCAATCGCTTTCAGCTGATTATACAGTGTGTTATTCTTCTCGCTGGCCTTCCCCTTAATACCGGCCAGCTGCACCAAGCTGCCGGGGGAGCCGGAGCTGGTATTTGCAGTATCCTTGACGATATTGTTCAATTTCACTGCCAAGCCCTCATCAGGGTCGGCAAACAGCCGCATTACACTGGCAGAATCGCTTTCTATCGCCTGCCGCAGCTTTGCCTCGCCGTCAGCCGAAAGCACCAGCTGCCCCTTGGTCTGCCATTCACCGGTTTCAATACCAATATCATACAGTGCAAACCGGTTGCCGGCGGGTTTCTCATACATAGCAGTACGCATCTCCCGCAGGAAGGTCTCAATAGTAGTATCCCGGCGCAAAAGTCCTTCCTTGGCCTTTTCCTCCCACAGCTCAATCTCCCGCTCGCTCATCTCTTTTTTCTGAGCGTCGGTCAAAGGCGCATAATCCCGGTAGCTGGCATCCTCATCCAGATAGGTATTCAGCGTCTGCACCAGCTTATTGTACTCGTCAATAAACTGCTTGATGCCGTCCACAACCTTGTCGGTATCTCTCGAAACATCAATTTCATCCGCTGTACCATTAAATCTCTGCAGCTTTCCATCAGCACTAACCGAAAAGTCATCGGCCGTTATACTAACACCGTCATCGCCCTGATACACAACGCCTGTTTGCTTTATGCTGCCGTCCGCCCCATAAAGGGTACCGTTCTGCACGTAATCTCCAGCCTCCAACGTTATAAGAGACCCATTGGCATACAGCCCTCCGCTCACGTCCTCATAGCTGCCGGTAAGCGCCTTCAGGGTAATATTCAGCCCGTTCAGGTCAAAAGCGTTGCTGCTGCGCTCGGTAAGCACACCATCCACCTTAATCAGGGCGTTCTGGCCAGCCACCATTTCCGCCTTTGCCCCACCGGCAGGAACCTCTCCCAAACTCAGCTGCTCTACCCCAAACAGATTTCTCGCAGTATCAGCATCTTGTATCATGCTGTTAGCAAATCCCTTATCCGCATCCGCCACAATCTGGCCATCCTCAAAGGAAAGTGCCCCCCCAGTCTTGTCAGAAAGCTCTGAAAGCTTGGTTGTATCGGCCAGCTCATTGCCGTCCTTATCATAAAGCTTCAGTCCCAGGTCGCCTAAAGTAGTGTCCCCGGTAACCTCAATGCTCAAACTGCCGGACGTCGTGCGCCCATTAATCTTATCGGAGCCAAACAGCTTCGTTAAAATTTCAGAATCTCCCACCTTAGAGCTTTCCTTTTCCCCGCTGAAAACAATCGTCCCGTTTTCGTAGAAAAGCAGCCCGCCGGTTTTCTCTTTTAACTCATCCAAAGTGGTATTTTCATCCAGCTTGTTTCCGTCCTCACCCAAAAGCCCGGTAAGCCCAAGGGTCTTCAGCGTAGTCTTGCCGGAAACCAAGCCCGAAAGCGCCGTAGAGCCCGCCTTCTTGCCGGAAGCCCAGCCACTGTCGACACCTGCCCCAAACAGCGCGTTCAGCAGGTTGCCCTCTTCCTGAGAAATCTTAATGGTACGCCCCGCGCCGGACTCAGTAGCCTCCAAAGTAAAGGTGTCAGATTGCGCCCGGTACACCAGCCGCACTCCGGCATCACTGCTGTTAATAGCAGTCATAATATCGCCGATATCATCATTTTCCGTAAAGCTGAACCGCTCTCCATTAATGGTAAACTCAAACCTGGAGCCCTGAAGCGGCGTTGCAAAGTAAGCATCCTTTAACGAGCCTGCCCGGTTAATCCGGTTAGACTGGTTATTCTGCAGCCCCATAGCGTCCAAAATCGCCTTATTGCTGCTGCTAACCGCCACCTTTCTGCCGCCGGAAACAGTCAGCTCAAAGCTATCGCCATTGCTTACCACCTTAACCTGTCCCTTACCGTGCGCAGCGTCCAGGCCTTCCTGCAAGGCGTTCTTAAAGTCCTCAATATTTACATTGCCATCCGCATCCATAAACTTCCGCACATCAAGCTGAACATCCTTCTTGTTATCGTCCAGAGTAACAGAGAAGGTCATCGCCGGCGTTTCATTTACCTTGCCGGAAAGCGTACTGCTCTTATTATCCCGGGAGGCAGTAGACCTGCCGCCCGCGCTCAGTCCCAGCCGCTTCAGTGCCAAATCCCCAGAATCTCCGGAAACAATCACTGTCTCGGCGGCATCCTTTTCGCCGGCGCCTTTGTTAACAATACTCACAGAGCCATTTTTCACAGTGACAGAAGCGGTCTCTACGCCTGCGTCCTTAAACGCGCTGCTCAACCGTTCCTGAATCGCCTGATCCAACTCCGCACTTTTATCTGTATAATCCTTCAGAGTATTGCCGTCCACAAAAATATCCCGCAGATCAGCCTCCACCGTTTTGTTCCCAACCTGGAACTTCACAGTATAGCTGCCTTCCTCGCCTAACTGCTTCTGCGCTTCCTTTGCAAGAGCACTGGCGTCCAAAGTGCCGGCCAGCTTGCCGCTCACCCCCGCGCCGGAGGTAATGCTGGTATTGCTGGCCAAGCGGCGCACTTCCATGCTGGTAATGCCCGCAGCGGCGGAACTGGTAGCCGCCACCTTAAAGGCCTTGGAGGTCGCTGAAGCCACCATAGCGTTAAAGTACGACTCACTCAGCAGATTCGTATCCGAGCTATAGCTAAAAAACTTATTCTGGAAGGTATTAATCTGGCTGATAATATCCCGGTAAATTTCCTGCTTCCATTCAATCTGCTGTTTCAGGGCATTCTGTTTATCAATCTTGCTCTGCGTTCCCGAGAGCATCTGCTCCACCATGCTTTCGGTATCCACACCGGAAGCCAAGCCAGAAAAGCCCTTGTTGCTGCTTGCCTTATTCACATACGAACTGGTAGAATTGACATCCATGTCTCAAACCTCCATCTCAGGTTATATTCACGGCAAAAACCGCATCTGTCATAATTCGATTCTAACTAATATTATCGGCCCATTCGCCTAAAACCAAAGTCAATGAATCCATTTCCCCCGTCCGCCCCCATTTTTTCAGGACGTCCAGCATCTTTTATGTCCCAAAGCTCAAGCCCCAACCTCAGTTCTCCCCTCCTTACCCTTCCACTGGCGACGTCCAGCATCTCCATGCCTTCAACCAGGCCCCAAAGCCCTGCTTGCCCCATCATCCCGCACGTTCCAAACTGTGCAGAGGAGGCTTCATAAAAACAGCCAATCCCGAGTTTCCTTATTTTTCCAGTCATATCCGCAGGTCAGAGGCTTTCGCCCACAAGTTGACGTGCAAAGCATGGTTAAAGACTAAAAAACACAATTATTTCCTATATTCCTATAAAAGTTACCTGCCAAAATAGAGATGTTCCTTACTGTCAAAAGAACAATTGTTTCACGTGAAACATTTTTCTTTATAACTGTGCTTTTTTAGGCTTCGGCCGTGCTGCGCACATGGCCAAAAAAATTACCTCCGCTGCACTACGGTAATTTTTTCAGCTTTTTAGAAAAATACAGCACCAAATCGTCATCATTCACACACTCCCCATAAGGCTCGCACACCTTATTCCGAAACCAAACGCCGGAGCCATCCGGAATATACCCTCGCTTCACATACATCCTCTGCGCACTGCCGTACCCACTGTGCAGCCCCACGCCCAAATATACCACGTCCGCATATTCCGCAGCAATCTTTTCAGCCGCATCCATCAGCGCCGTGCCAATTCCCCGGTTTCTATACTTTTCCAAAACGCCAAAGTCCACAATCTCCGGCAAGCCTTGGCCGCCAAAAGGGCCCCACTGGCAGTCAGGGTAAACATTGATATACCCCACCGGCTCCCCGTCATACTCCGCCGCCAAGGCAACCGCCTTCCCGGCCTTCTGGTCCGCCAGCCTTTTCCAATATTTCTCAGCCAACGCATCCCAGCCCTGTGCAATCTCCCCATCTGTAATGGCCTGCACATCTTTTTCTTCCAAATTGCGTATGATCAGCTTCTCCTGCAAAAAATAAACCATATTCGCCTCCACGCTCCATCTATAGGCATCTGCAAAACCATTCCGGCTTCATGCAGAGCATCTCTCCGGGCCTATATACCGCTTTCCAAAGCTCCAAGGCCGCATCTTTCCACAATGTTTCAGGACAAAAGTGCAAAACTCCGTTCAGGCGTTCCCAAATTTCGTCCCTCCGCCACCTCCGGCATTGGCAAAAAACCGGGCAGCCTTGGCGCTGTTCCCCTTGTTTACAGACTTAATTTTCTCCAGCACCCGCTTCTGCTCCACTCGCATCCGCAGCGCCGCCTGTGGCTCACATTCCCGCAGCCTGCTGAATATGGCCCGGATCTGCAGCTCTTCCCCATAAATTTCCAGCAGCTCCTCCGGCAGGGCGGAAGCTTCCCGCTCTCCCTGCAGAACATCGGTCAGGCACTCCCGTCCCGGTGTTTCTTTCCAAAACAGCTCTGCCCTCTCCTCCAGCTTCTTCAGCCGGTCCACCAGCTTCTGCCGCTCCTTCACAAAGTCCCCCAGCTCCTCCATGGGGCACTGGAGCATCTCCTCAGTCGCCTGCTCAAATTGAAGAAGAATCTGTCGTTTTTCCTGTAAAACCTTCAAAATTTCTGATATCTGGCTCATTTTTCTCTCACAAATCCTTCCTGGGGCACCTTTACCCCCTTGAAAAATTTGATATTTGTATTATGATAAATAGTAGAACATTTTTAGCCGCATCAATAAGCAGGAGGTATCCACTTGAATTACGATCGATCCAAGAGAAAATTCCCTGCGGTTTTGAAATATCCCGATAATAAACTCATTGAGAACGGAACAGCCTGTGTCTTTCCCGAAGACGGCAAGCTGGAATTTACCAGCGACTTTCTTCCCATCTTCAAAATGGGCACCCGTCTCACCGTGCTCCATCAGGAAAATAATCTGGATGTCCAAGTCTATGAGGGGGAGGTTTATCTATCCTCCCGCCGTCTGCTGCGCCTAGTCAGCCTTTCGGACGAAGTGCTCCCCGGTGCCGCCTCCTTAGGCGCTTACGATACCCACATGACAGGCCGGGCCTCCATCATCACACCCGTGCCGGTAGAACCGCCTGCCAAGCGCTTTCCCCTGCTGCCAAAGCCTCATCCGGTAATGCCGCCGTCCAACTTTCCGGTCAGCGTCTATGCCGTTTCTCTCACCCAGTTCAAGTTCACCTGTGACGTCGCCCTAAGCCAAAACCAGCTGCTTTTTCTGGATATCGACCATCCCATCCGCCTCCGGTCCCTGCCGGTGCGGGTAGAACTGCCTGTTACCTTAGGCGGGGCGGAAACCTGCAGCTACCGCTGCAGCGTCCGGGAACTTAAAGGCAATAACTTTGTCCAGCTGGAAAAATATGTCCGCAAATTAAGCCTGTGGGCCAACAAAATGTTCCCCCCGGCAGAGGAACCTCCGGCCCCCACCCCCACCATTCCTACTTTATCTGACGGAAAAAATCTTTAAGCTCATCCGCCGCAGCCGCCTTCGCCGCCGTCTGGTTCTCCTGGATGGTGGCATATAGCTCTTTGCGGTAAACCCCTACATTGGCGGGGGCATTTATGCCTATTTTCACCCTGTCCCCGTTTACTTCTGTAATCTTGATTTCAATCCCGCCGTCCAGTATAATCGACTCGCCAGCCTTTCTCGATAAAATCAACATGGGTTCTGCACCCTTCCTTTCCTGGAAATTACGCCATACTTTCACGCCTCTCTTTTTTCAGGGACGTAAGCGGAATTCCAAAATCCAAAGCCACTCCCTTAGTCCTTCCCTTCCCGAAACAGCGGGTGTCTAATCGGCAGCTCCTCGTCCAAAATAAACTGAGCCGCCTGCCGTTTTTCCGGATTCACCACAATCGGGCTTTTCAAATTCACAGTAGAGCTCTGGAACGGCTCCCGGATCGAAACCAGCAGATAGCACATCCACTCTCCATCCTCCAGCAGCCGAACAGCATCCTCCGGCAGCTCTGGCCGGTAATGATGGCTCACCAGCTGGGGCTCCACCAGCAGAAAGCACAGGTTCGGCTCATCAACCGACTGCAGCCAAATAAAGTGCTCGCTAATCTCCTCATGATACAAAAACGCAAACCGGTGGTACTTTTCAAACCCAAAAATCGGTCCGGTAAAGGTAACAATATCCTTTTCATCCACCTCAATTTTGCCAAAATCCCGTGTCAGCAATTTCATAGGGCCTTTCCTCCTCGCCTTTTTTATGTTTTTTAAGACGTCTGCAGCCTTTGCCTCGCAAAGGACTGCTTTTTTGTGTCCAAAACGCATAACCAGTCCCTACCGCCCAAGCAGCCAAAAACCATGCTCCTGGCATACGGCTCAACCGTATGTACTGCGGCAATGCACCAACCAACAAAACTAATTACGCCGCTTAGCAACAGCCTTAAGCCAAAAGGTGTCATTCCATCCTGCGCAAAGTGATCCACCACCGCCACGTTATACTACCGGTATAGCTGCTCCGCCAATCCGGCATCCAGATATCAAATATCCCTCATCGCCACATATTAAAAAGTTGACGTAACAGCACACCTGCCGCCGCGCCGCCTCATTAAAGCCGCTGCTCATTATACAAAAACGGCCATGCGGAACTTGCCGCACAGCCGTTTTCTAACTTACTGCGCAAATCAACTATAATCTTTGTAACATAAAGCTGTAACAACGTCCTGGAAATCAGGCGCTTTCACCCTCATAGTTGGGGTCCGCACTGGGGGGAACATACACCGGCGTACCCAAATATTCAACCTTTACCTCCGGGTACTGCGTGATGCTGAAATTGAACTTGCCAGGGATATAATCCATCTGGTTGCGCATAATCTCCCAGTCAAATTTCAGAGAACCAGGATCATAATCCAAATTCAGCTCCTGAGGCTGCCAGGAGATATCTGTCGGCGCCGAGGGCAAAAAGGTGGTGTAAATATCTGGTGACTCCAACATCTTCTGCCGCATAATCTGGCTAATGGTCACCCCGTCCTGAATTTGGGACATCTGGTTGCCCATCTGCACATTGTCGCCGATAAACTGATAACTATTCTGCCGCCCTCTATTGGCGTAATACTCAGCAAAATCGCTGGGATTTCTCTGATTCAAACTTGCCCGCAGCTCTGTAGTATCCAACCGCACCTGAATATTCTGTGATTTGATATTCATTTGTGACGGATCATGACTCATACGCTGCCGTGGATTTTGAGACTGTTTCAGCTCCAGCCTGCCGGGCTCGGTACTGATATTATATTCAATCGGAATATTTGTTATCTTGAGCAGTTGCACACTAACACCCTCTCTCTGCTATTTCCTCAATTAACTCATAAAATCCAACAAGGAGGAAGGCAAAACCTTGCTTCCCAGCTGTAAAACCGCCAACCACGCATACTCGCATTCCTTCATCTTCATCGCTTCGTTTGCAGGGTCAGAGGAAACCAACCCGGTTTCCAACTCGGTCATATTCTTAATTTCCTCTTCCAGCCGGTTCTCTGTCCGTTCCAGGAAGGTCATCCGGGTACCCAAATCCGTTCTGGTAAGGCCCACATCATCGGTAAGCTCCACCAACTGCCGGTGGTAATCATCCAAAGCGGTTTTGTCCAGCGCCGGCGTCAACGCATTCTGAATCTGTGTCAGCAAATCATATACATTAGAGGCAACCTCTGGCGTCCCGTCATGCCCGGTAACCGATTCGCCAAAGCCCATCAGCGTCAATCCGGAGAAAGAAATCTGGAACGCTGTTCTGGGGTCCGCCTGCACATCGCTAGAAATTTTCAGCCCCATGCCCACATCCGCATAAATCTCATCACTGAAAGGCACCTGGGTCTTCTCCGTTTCCCAAACCGGGTTTCCGTCAGCGTCAACCTTAGGGGTAACTCCGTCAGCTTCCATTGCCTGAATCGGCTGCCCATTGGCATCCAGCTTAACGGCGTCATAATAATATTTTCTGTCCACCGTATCCTGGTAAATCTGATCCACCTGCACCCCGTTAAACATCAGCTTGCCGTTTTCTTCATTTACGGTAAAAGGCTGGCTGCTGTTCTGAGCATTACTGAACAAATACTTGCCGGAATACTGCGCGTTAGCATACTGCAAAATCTCCTGCTGCCAGTTGCCAATTTCCTTCGCCAAAATATCCCGCTTACTCTGCCCAAAGGTCTCGCTCATCGCCTCCAGGCATCTTTCCTCAACAGACTGCAGAATCGAATGAATAGCGCCCATATTGGTGTCAACCGACTTCATCTCTTCATACAGATCCTTCACATTATTCAGCTGCTGGGTATTGTGGTACCGCTCCTCCTGAATATGCATCGCTCTTGCGCCGTCAGCCACATTATCCGAAAGCTTTTTAAACGCCAAGCCGGAACTCCCTCTCTCCAGGCTCTCTGCCCGCTTGGAAAGAGTGGTATTCATCTGCTTCATATAATTGCGGCTCATCATCCGCTGTGCAACTCTCATGCTATCTCATCCTTTCTCAGCGGTTTTTATGAACGGCCTACCAGGCCGGTTTTGTTTACAATTACGTCCAGCGCCTCATCCATTGCGGTCATCAGTCGAGAAGCAGCCGAAAGCGTCTTCTGGTACAGCATCACGTTGGCAACCTCTTCGTCCACCACAACGCCGGCAACTTCATCCCGGCTGTCATTCAGGTTCGCCTGAATTACCGAGGTAGCCGTATGCCGGTTTTCCGCATAAGAGACATCCTCAGCCAGGGTAGTCACATACCCCTTAATATAGTCCAAAAAGGTTCCGTTAAATTCCGAGCCGTTTCCATCAAACAAATGCACCCCGTCAGACATCGCCTGGGCCAGTGCCAGCGCATAGTTACTCACGTTCTCGGTAGCGCCCTCTTCGTTTCTCTGTACAATTACATACCCAGGGTCAGCGCTCCACTGGTCGGTAATAGAAAGATTATTTGCCGTAATCGGCACATCATCCTTCACATGATACTTGCCGTCCGCACCCATCTCATCGCTAAGTCCGCCCAGCAACTTGCGGTAAATGGTATTTCCGTTGTCATCGGTCTTAATATTTCCGTCCGCATCCACCTCAGGAATTACCTGATTCACCACATTAGCCAAGGTCTGTGCCAAAGTATCCAGCTGATCCTGATAATAGAAGAATCCCTTCTCAATGGTCTCACCAGGATTCTTCAGCGCCGGCCCCCGTCCATTCAGGTAATCCACCGAGGCCTTTATCGACCCGCTCTGAATATTCGCAGTATCATTGGTTGAAACCCACCGCACACCAACCACGTCGGTATCAGGGTTTTCCACCATCATCAGCTTGTCGTAATTCTTGCCGCTTACTACAATATGATCATTCACCATCACGGTTACAGTGCCGTCACCGTTGGTGCTGTACTCCAAATCCATGTATTTCGAGAGCTCGTCAAGCAGCAAATTCCGCTCGTCAAGCAGCTCGTTTGGCCCAAAATAAGCGCTGTCTCTCCGCTGGGCCACATCATCCATAATGGTCTTGTTCAGTCCAGCCACCTGCTGCAGCATCTTGTTGACGTTCTGCACCGACACGTCCAGATCGTAAACCTGCTGGTCCCGCGCGTTCTGCAGCTTGCTGCTCACCTGCTGCAGCGTCTGCGCCAAATTCTTAAACTCAGTAGCCACAATATTGGCATAAGTCTCAGAATACGCATGGGTAGAGAAATTCTGCAGTGCGTCGTTTACACTTAAAATAGCGCTGCGCAGCCCGGTGTCATTCTTGGGGTTATACTCGTTCAGCGCCGCCTGAATATCATTCAAAATCGTAGAAGACTGCTCAAAATACCCAACGTCACTGGTCTCTTCCCGATACCGCTTATCCAAAAACGTATCTCTGGTCTGGTCAATCCCGGTAATATCCACACCCTGGCCGGCTATTCCCACCTTGCTGGCGGAATAGCGGGAGCGGTAAGAGTCAGTAGCAATGGCAACCTGTGTAATTCTCTGTCTGGTATACCCGGCGGAATCCCAGTTCACCAGGTTCTGTCCTGCAATATCCAGCCCCTTCTGCGACGCAGTCAAGCCCCGCTTTGCTGTTTCAAACCCCATAAAAGTCGGTCTCAAATACAAAGTGTATCCCTCCAATTACTCAAGTTGTTAGATTTGTGTCTCAAAAAACGGAACTCCGGCCGCCCCATCCTTCTGCTTGCCGCTGGCCGTATAGGGTGAAGCCACCTGTTTCTCCTGCTTTCCCAGCGTCTGCAGGCCCTCCTGAGCAAAGCGCATCGCCTTGCCGTTCAGGAATTTAATCTCATATACCGCTTTGCCGAACCGGGTAAACAGCTGGGCAAATTCCGCCCGGTCCTCATCATTCAGCCGCTCTAAAATCTCAAAAAAGGTAAGCCCCTCAAAGCCCGCCTTTCTCTGCTCCTCCTCCCGCTGCTGCTCCAGTTTTTCCAGTTGCATGTTCACCGCCTGCTGGCCGGAAACCGCACGGTTCATCTTCTTGGCATCGTAAGACACCATCGCCCCATACTTTTCTGCCTCGTCCTCTGCGGCCTTCTCCAAAAACTGGACATAACCCTCCAAAAAGGTGCGGTAAGAATCAAGCTGCAAGTTTTTCACTCCCGTTCGTATATTTCATAACCTTTTCAACCCAAAGCTATCGGCATAGACGTAAGCGCATCATCACAATCCGCGGCATTACGCTAAAAACCAGTGCTTCATCATAGCCTCAGCCAAATCGCCGGTAGGAACATAGTAAGCCTTGTTCTGCACCGCATTGCGCAGGCTTTCCAGCTTTTCCGGCGGCGTCGCCTGCTGATATTCCGCAGAAACCGCCTTAGTCAGCTGTTCTATTTCCATTTTGCGGGTACCCTGCGGGCTAATCTGAATCTGATCCGTATTCACGCTTTCATTTTTGGGCATAGCATCCTCAAAGTGAAGCCCCATCTGCCGGGGAGCATAGGTGCTTTCAGCCGCCTTATTATAAGCAAGGTAGGCTGTTGTCGGATTGATTTTCATTACAGTATCCCCCCGATTTCGTAGCAAAAGTTTTCTTACTTGATTTATTCGTCCATGCCCCAAAAAACTAAAGCAGCGGGGTACAAATTCCGCTGCAGCAGTCATAAAAGGGGCACATTTCCTTAAAATCCGTCATATTTCCTAATATTTTTTGGGGGACGTCTCCAAGCCACTCACGTCCCCAAGGCCCACAGCACCCCCAAAACAGCCGCAGGCAGTTTTGGCCCGGTCTCTGCCTATCCGCTTTTTATTTTTGTATATTTGCAAAAAATTATACTATTTGTCATTTTTCTATTCTGTCTCTGAAACCTGTTCAAAAGCTCTCCAAAAAATAAAAACTCATTTCACCTCAAAATATCTGCAACCTTCCCAAAATCTCCCCCACACCATCCCAAAGCAGGCACCCTCACCCACCAGCTCCCGCTTTGTCCGCCGTAGAGCTTTGGTCCCTCTCCCTCAAATAGGCCGCTGCTTCCTCCTCTGTAAGCCTTCTCACCTGTGTCCGCGGGAACTCCTTGTATACCGGCGTCCAAAACACCGGCTCCATCCCCTGGCAAAGCTTCCCGGGGTTTTTCCGCAAAAACGTTTCCAGCTCCTCCCGGCCCTCAAAAATTTTATAAGCCACCCGCCCTGTGCCGCTTTCAATCTTATAGATCCCACAAGGCCTTTTCCTGGTATACTCCGCCGTCCGCAAATATAGCTTCGCGTCTTCTATGCTCCCAAACGGGAAGTTCCACCGCTGCAACCCCCGCCTCGGCTCCTTTTCAATGCAAATACATCTCCCGCAGGTTCCGCAAATATACTGGGTATGCTTTTCCAAGCACTCCCGGGCCCCCCGCAAAGGTGTTATCCGGTTATTTTCAGCATAGCATTCCCGGCACACAGCGCTCTCCTCATTTCCATATATAATAGGTAGCATAAGAGGCTCCCCCTTCCTCCCGGGGAACCTCTCACAGCAGTCCCGTCCCAAAGCCTTTGAAGGCCCTGCAAAACGGCTCCTGACCATCAGCTATTTTTCAAAACCGCCAGCGCCCAGTGCCCGTCAATCTCAGCCCAGCCGTCCGGCGTGGCCTTTTGAATCCGCTCCTCAAAATCCTTTGCCACCCGCTCATAAAACACCGGCTGAATATCCGAAACCAGGTTCCCCTCCCCTTTCAGGATAAAAACCAGCTGCTCAACGCCGTCCTGCTTTTCGTACAGCACATTCTGTACCTGAGCCTCCGGCCGTTCCTTTTTCAGGCGGGAAACATACAGCAGCTTCATCACCTCAATCACCCGGTCGTCCCTGCCGCCGTCCAAAATCCTCACCTTTTCCGCCAGGCTTAGGGCAGAGCGCACCCGTCTTAAATTCGCACTTCCCTCCGGGGGCTGGGGGATCATCTCATCATGCGAGCCATCCCCTTCCGGGAAAAACAGCACCACAGCAGAGGCCGCGCTATCATGATAAACACAGGGATACTCAATAGGAGTAGCCTTACCGCAGCTGGCGCAGTAATGATAAAACAGCTGCCCGTCCAGCAAACGCCGCTTTTCCTCCTGGTTAAAGGTAGCATCAATCGTATCCCACAGTAAGGCAGTGCCCTCCGTACGGCAGCCGGGGCAGGTAATTCTCACTTCTTTGGACATTGTTCTTTCCCATCCTTTCACATTATCAAAAAATTTTTTTGGGGACGTAACAGCTCATCCCATTCTCAAGCACCCCGGAAAGCCCTCCGGCTTTTCAGGGAAAAGTACATGCGTTAGCTCCTACACGATTCCTTTTCGCTTCAAATTAATGTTTCACGTGAAACATTTGTTCCACGCCATTGCAGAATCCTCAAGCTTTCTCCAGCCTCTGATACTGAAAATTCTCCCACAGCAATTTGTTTCCCCGGTCGATGTCCGGCGGCAGCAGCGCCATGGCCACCCGGTTTTCCTCCCCCTGTTCTGTTCTTAAAATAGCATATTCTCCGTCAATATCCGCTACAATATACAAAACCGGCTCCATTAAAAGCACCTCTTTCTTCTGAACTCCCTTTATTGTACCCCTTTTTTCTGAAATTGTACAGAAATTTCCTCTTTCTGCCCGCCTTGACATTCCCAAAGGACTGTAGTAGTTTATTATCAGTTATATCCCGCGGGAGCAGCAGCCCCTGTAGGTATGTCTGCTTAAACCCGAGCAGATTGCGGCAGAACCAGAAAAATTCCGCCGCCTTTCCCCCAAAGCCCGGGAAAGAAAGCCGGCAGTTTCGTCCCAAAAAATTTACAAAAACGGAGGCAAAAAAATGAGCCTGACCATCCACATTTATTATACGGGAACCAACGGCAGCGCCCGCAAATTTGCTGAGGAAATGATCTCCAGCGGTCTGGCGGAGCAAGTTCGGGCAGAGGAGGGCTGCCAGCGGTATGAGTATTTCTTCCCCCTGGACGACCCTGAAACGGTAATGCTTTACGACCGCTGGATCAGCCAGCAGGCCCTGGACGCCCACCACAAGTCCCCCCTGATGCCCCAAATAGCCGCCCTGCGCAGCAAATACCACCTGCGGATGAAAACCGAAAAATTTGCGGATTGGGAAGATCAGTAATCTTTTGGCTGCTTCCGGCGAAAATCCCCTTGCGCTTCCCTCAAAAAATGATTATACTGGAAGAGCGCTGTGTGAAACCGACTGCTGTTTTATAAGTAGCTTCCACTGCGCCGCAACCACTTTATTGTAAGGAAGGACCATGCTGCTATGACCAACGACTGGACCGAGATTCAGATAGAGCTGCCGGTGGCGCTGCTGGAGCAGGGGGCGGCCATTGCTCAAATGGCGGTGCCCTACGGCTTTTATTTGGAGGATTACTCCGACTTAACCACCGAGGCCCCCAAAATTGCCCACATCGACCTGATTGACGAGGAGCTGCTGCAAAAAGACCGCACCAAAGGGATTCTGCACCTGTATATCAGCCCGGAGGAGAACCCTGCAGAGGCGGTCTCCTTTTTAACCCAGAGGATGGAGGAGGAACAGCTGCCCTATATCCTGAAAACCACCAATATTCGGGAGGAAGACTGGGCCTACGGCTGGAAAAAATACTACCACCCCATGCGGGTTGGCCAGCGGATTGTGGTTTGCCCCTCCTGGGAGCAGTATGACCGGAAGGACGGGGACGTCTTATTAAAGCTGGACCCCGGCATGGCCTTTGGAACCGGTACCCACGAAACTACCCGCCTGTGCCTGGAAATGCTGGAAAAATATATACAGCCCGGCAGCAAGGTGCTGGACATCGGCTGCGGCAGCGGGATTCTTTCGATCTGCGGGGTACTGCTGGGGGCCCAAAGCGCCTTGGGGGTGGATATCGACAAAACCGCTGTTGCTGTAGCCCTGGAAAACGCCCGGCTTAACGGCGTTGAAGAGAAAGCCGCCTACCTTTGCGGCGATCTGGCGGTGGACGTAAAAGGAAGCTTTCAGGTGGTATGCGCCAATATTGTTGCGGATGTCATTCTGCGCCTTACCCCGGATGTAAAGCGCTTTTTGGCGCCGGGGGGCGTATACCTCACCTCCGGGATTATTGATACCCGGGAGCAGGAGGTGGCGGACGCTCTCCAGGCTCAGAACTACCAAATTTTGGAAATTCACCGGCAGAACGGGTGGTGCGCCATTGCTGCCCGTCCCAACAGCAAATAATGTGGGAGGCGGTCTTGTCCCAAAAGCTTGTTTAGGGGACGAAGCTGCTGTGGGAGGTACTTATGCCCCGTTTTTTTACAGAACAGATTGCCGGAGACCTGGCGGTGATCACCGGGGAGGATGCCAGGCATATTGCCTTATCCCTGCGGATGAAGGCGGGAGAGCCGGTAACGGTGTGCAGCGGAAACGGCACCGATTACCCCGGTACGTTATCCTTGGTTACGCCCCAGCAGGTGGAGGTACAGCTGGAGGAGGGCATTCCCTGCCGCAGTGAGCCTGCTACAAAAATTACCCTTTATCAGGCGCTGCCTAAGGGGGACAAAATGGAGTGGATTATCCAAAAGGCGGTGGAACTGGGAGTAACCGCCGTTGTTCCTGTACTGACAAGCCGGTGTGTTTCCCGTCCGGATGCCAAAAGCTTTGAGAAAAAGCTGCTGCGGTATCAGAAGATCAGCGAAGAAGCGGCAAAGCAGTGCGGCAGAGGGATGATTCCGAAAATAGAGCCGCTGATCGGCTTTGGGGAAGCGCTGAAGCGGATAGCGGCAGCCCAGCGGGGCATTTTATTTTATGAGCAGGGCACTGCCCCTTTGCGGCAGCTGCTTGCCCCGGATGTGCGGGAAATTGCCGTTTTGATCGGCAGCGAGGGCGGCTTTAGCCCGGAGGAAGCCGCGCAGGCGATGGAGCTGGGAATCCCCGCCGCAACGCTGGGGCCCCGGATTTTACGGTGTGAAACCGCGCCCCTGGCGGCGCTGGCTATGATTTTATATGAACAGGGGGATATGGATTCCCCGGGAAAGCAGGGTGTTGTGCTATGAAGTATGCAGTGGTGCTGTTGATGATGGTGCTGGCGGTGGCCGGTACCTATTTTGCCGTGTTCCATGAGGATATTATGGCGGAGAGCTCTTCCTCCTCACAGGAGAGCAGCTCTTCCCTTTCCTCCTCTGTTCCTTTGACAGTGTCGCCGGAGGAAAGCAGCTCGGAGAGTGGGACCTCGGCCTCCGCTTCGTCGCTGCTGCCGGAAAGCTTGCCGGAGGAAAGTTCGTCCTCTGAGCCGGAAAAGGAGCAAAAGCCCGCCTATTCCCCAACCGACTGGAAGCTGCGGCTGATCAACCCGGAACACCTGCTGCCGGAGGATTACCACTTTGAAAAAGCAGTGGTGGAGGGGGACTTTACCTTTGACGCCCGGGCTGTAGAGGAGTTAAAGCAAATGCTGGCGGACGGACGCGCAGCGGGGCATTCTTTGCGGGTGGTTTCCACCTATCGCACCGTGGAACGCAGCGAGTACCTGTACAACCGGCAGATTGAAAACTATATGGCCCTGGGATATTCGGAAGAGGACGCCGCCATTGAGGCCGGCCACTGGGTGGCTCCCCCCTGGACCAGCGAGCATAATGCGGGCCTGTGCATTGATGTGGTTTCCACCGATTATGATCTGCAGTACGGGGATTTAATGCATGAGTTTGAGCAGTTTGACTCCTTTACCTGGCTTTCCACCCATTGCAGCGATTATGGCTTTGTGCTGCGGTACCCCAAGGACAAGCAGGAGATCACTGGCATCACCTATGAGCCTTGGCACTACCGGTATGTAGGGGTGGAAAACGCCAAGCTGATGGAGGAAAAGGGCTTCTGCCTGGAGGAGTACATCCAGTGGCTGCAGGAGGAATAAGCAGCCGTGGTTACTAGGGAGGAAGGAGGCGGACCGTTTTGGTGCGGCAGGCCGTTTTGGAGGACGCAGAGCAGCTGTGGCTGCTGAATGAGCAGTTTAACGGCAGCGGGAATACCAGCTTGGAGAGTATCCAGGACTCTCTGCTCCATAACCGGCAGGAGGTTGTGGTGGTAGCGGAGCAGGAGGGCGGCCTGGCGGGGTTTGTGTGCGTTCAGATAAAAAGGTCATTTTGTTACCGGGAATGCTTTGGGGAGATTACCGAGGTGTTTGTGACGGAGCGCTGCCGGCGCAGAAAGCTTGCCAGCAGAATGATTGCATTTGCAGAACAGATCTGTGCGGACCGCTATGCTGTTGACCATTTTGTATTGCAAACCGGAAAGGAAAATCTGCCGGGGCAAGCGTTGTATCGGTCCTTGGGGTACCGGGAGGAAGAGGAGCTGTTGATGGAAAAAGTTCTGTAACCGGCCCCTCCTAAAAGGGAAAAGGCGGAAAGGAGGAAAAGCCTGTGGAGGAAATGCGGGAGAATATCGGCCGCAGCGACGTCCTGATAAAAGAAAAAACAGGCGCTGACCATGTGGTTTGGGAAAAAGTGATTCCGGCGCTGCTGCTGGCTTTATCCATTTGCTGCGCAAGCCTTGCCGCCCGCTGGATGAAAGGCCCCGGCAGCCGGCTTTTACAGAACTCCGCCGCGGGGAACGCCATTGCCCGGGGCACCGAGCTTGTTCGCGCTGTAGATACGGAGCTGCTGACGGCGCAGGTACAGTTTACGGTGGCTTATGGCCTGGGTGCGGCGGATGCCTGGATTCGGTTTGAGAATATCCCCCGGGATTTAGCAACCCATTATTTGGCGGCCACCACCTTTTTGCCCAAGGGGGCGGATATTAAAAAGGTGGCCTTTGACAGCGGGGAAATGCACATCACGATCGAAACCGAAACCCTGCAGCAGGGGGAGGAATTTCGTCAGCAGCTGGCCTACAGCGGATATTTTCCCGGGGTGTCGGTCAGTTATTTGGGCAGCGGGGACGAAGCGCATCGTTTTATGCTGGAGTGCGTGTTGCCTCAATAAAAAAATTTTTTGGGGCCATGCCTTGTCAAAATGGGGCAAGGCTTGATTTTACTCAAAAGCTGTATTTCCCCTATCCAACTAAAATACCGCAGCTTTTATTGGAAAGAAAAATTGTTGGAAAACAAGGATGTTTTGTGCTATAATAGGCTCAGTTTAAGGGAAAACGACGCAAAACGGAGGATGTTATGATGAATAAAAGAAGATTAGCGGCTTTGGCTGCCGCGCTGCTGCTGGCTGTTACCGCAATGGCAGGCTGCCGTAAAACCAATGATTACTCCGCCTCTGGCGCTACCCTGACTTTGATTGGTGAAAATGGCGAGGCGTTGGAGGTAATTCGTCCTATAGATGAGGAGGAAAGCTCTTCGGAAAGCGCTGAGCCGGAGGAGGAGAGCGATTCCTCTGAGAGCAGCTCTTCCTCTGAGGAATAAGGGCTGCTTTGATGCCTTTGGAAAAAACGATCTGACAAAAAAATTGCGGGACGTCCTGGTAATTTACAAACTATTGCTTGACAACCGGGGCGGGTTGTGTTATGATTATTTACGCTACATAAACTGACACGGAGAGGTGTCCGAGCGGTTTAAGGAGCTGGTCTTGAAAACCAGTGACTCGTCAAAGAGCCGTGGGTTCGAATCCCACCCTCTCCGCCAACTTCCTCGGTTAGGCGGTTTATGCAGTGTAAATAGGTTTGGAGAAATACCCAAGTGGTGAAGGGGCTCCCCTGCTAAGGGAGTAGGGCTGGAAACGGTCGCGAGGGTTCAAATCCCTCTTTCTCCGCCATGATGAGAAAGCAGACTGTTTTAGGAACGGTCTGCTTTCTTTTTTAACAGAGCCGAAGGAGGGGTTTTGGGTTGAAAAGCAAAAGCGTGTATCGGAGCTTGGTGGCATCTAATTTTGCCATTTTACTGGTTGCCGTTATTATAGCGGTAGTGGAATTCGGCGGTTTTTCACGTTTTTCCAATGCCCAAGAGGAAATTTACAGCCAAGTGATCCTTCGCCAGATTCGAAGCTCTTTTGATGAAAAGATGAAAAGCGTAAACAAAATTATGCTCCATCTGCTTTTTGATCCCAATATTTCCTCCATCCACCTTGACGCGCCGTCTCTTCCTGCCGGGGAGCGCTACCAGGTGGTTCAAACGATTAAAACTATGGCGGAATATGTTTCCATTTATGACTTTATTGATTCTATCTGCCTGTTTAATGCGCAAACGGGCAGGGTGATATCCAATGTGAGCTATTATGATACCCTTGACAAATTTATTGAATATGCGGACTATGCCTATTGGGATAAGGAGAGCTGGCAAACGCTTTTTGACGGGCTTGACGACCGGCTCTATCTCATGCATGAGCAAATTTTCAGCACCATTTGCCCAGTTTCTTATGGCAGCAATATTTATATCATCCTTAATGTGGACGGCAGCTTTATCCAGGAGCTGATGCAGAATATTCGCTCGCTGGACGATAGCCTGATAGCTGTTTGCGAGCAGGAAAGCGGCCAAATTCTGTTTGCGATTGGCGGCGCGCAGGATTCCGCCACCCTTACCTCCGGGATGACTTTTAGCAGTCTTTCACTGGATAGTACGGCCTATACAGTTTCCTCTCTTGCCAGCAGGGAGAACGAGTGGCTTTACTATTTTATCCTTCCGGAAAACGCTTTTATTGAGCAGGCAAGCGATATGCTGACCCTCTCGCTGGTGGTATTTCTCTTATTGGGGGGCGTGGTGGTTTGTATTGTGCTTGCAAGGCACAGCTTTAGTCCTATAGGAAGCATTGCGGCATCGATCAGCCGGCGGATGCAGATTGAAGGGACAAGCGGACGCAACGAATTTGAGATCATCAGCGAGGCAAGCGCACGTGCTATTGACGAGTATAACAATATTCGGGAAACGCTGACGAAATACCTGCCGTTGCTGCGCGGTAAGCTGTTAAATCAGATTTTTCAGGGCATCCTGCCGGTGGATGGGCTGACCAAACAGGATAAGGTTGCTGGCTGCCTTCAGTTTCTCTATCCAGAATATTATATCGTGCTTCTTTCACCCAGCGGACAAATTCCGGCGGAGGAGGGCTGGACCGCGCTGTATTTGATAGAATATATCGAAGAGCTTTACAAGGACGGGAGTGCTGCCTTTTGTGCCGAGATTGGTCTTGGGCGCATTGGCGTCCTTGTAAATCTTTCGTCCTGTGATAAAAATGTAGAGTATCGGCGTTTGGCAAAGCTTTGTGACTACGCATACCATACCTTTGGCATTACCATTACAGCAGCCGCCAGCTTTTGCGATGGAGATCCGGAGCAGATTCCTGAGCAGTATGTTGGATGTGTGCGCGCGCTGGAGCAGCAGCTTATCCGTTATCCCGGAGGAGTTGTTTTTGCCGGGGACGGGCAAGCCGAAAAAGGGGTTTACTATTATCCCCCTGAAATGGAGATGCGCCTGATTGACAGCGTAAAATCCGGCAACCTGAAAAACGTAAACCAGATACTGGATACGATTGTTTTGGAAAATTTTGTAAAATCCTCCCTTGAGCCGGAGGTATCCACCTGTTTGCTGTTTAACCTGATGGGAACTGCCATCAAGGTTCTTAACACGCTGGGTTACAGTGTAAACAGGATTTTTGGCGGTGAGGACCCTTATACAAAAATTATCTCTTGCAGCAACCTACAGGATATGGAAGCCATGCTGCGCGGTATGTTTTATTCGATCTGCATCTACATCAACAGCCACAAAAAAGAAGGACAGATGATTGAACGGATTGCCGCCCACATTGTGCTTAACAGTGCCGACCCTAATCTAAGCTTGAACTCGGTGGCTTCCGCCTTTGGGCTTAATCCGAACTACCTTTCCGGCTATTTTAAGGAGCAGCAGGGGGAGAATTTTATTGTTTTCCTCAACCGGGTTCGAACCCAGAAAGCAAAGGAGCTGCTGCGTGATACCGCCCTTGGGGTGGAGGAAATTGCTCGGCGCGCCGGCTATTCGGGCGGTGCAGTGCTTATCCGCAACTTTAAAAAGTACTGTGGAATGACGCCAGGACAATACCGGGAGGAACAAAACCATCTGTAAATAGCCAGCGGCCAAAAGCGCCGTCAAACAGGAATATTCCTGTTTGACGGCGCTTTTTTGGTTGCTTGGGGTTATATTTCGGTCACTTTCGTCAAAACGGTAAAACCGCATAAAAATGGGATTTAGCGGCACCTGAAAAAATAAACATGAAAAATCGGATCTTATGGAAACTGAGAAAAAGTATATAAAATGAACGATTGATTCTGTACAAAATGTCAAAAAAATAGTATCGTTTCGTTGCCGGTAGGAAAATGCCCGCAAGGTAAACCATTAAAAACTGTCAGGAGGAATGCAGCTTGAATCAAACGCAGCAAATCGCGACTATAAAGCCTGCGGCAGGCAAAAGCTCCCGTTCGGGCTTCTGGAAACGGCTGGGCAAGGACCTTGTCCGCAACCGATACATCTATTTGATGGCCCTTCCTGCGCTGCTTTATTATATCATCTATCACTACTGGCCGATGTATGGCTCTATCATCGCCTTTAAGGACTTTAGCCCCACGCTCGGGATTTTGGGCAGCCCTTGGGCGGGTCTCAAATATTTTGAGCAGTTTTTCTCAAGCATTTATTTTGGACGGATCCTGCGCAATACACTGCTCATCAGCCTCTATTCAATTATATGGAGCTTTCCGGCGCCGATCCTTTTAGCGCTGCTTATGAACGAAATCCGCTCGGAAATGTTTAAGCGAACTGTTCAAACAGTTACCTATCTGCCGCACTTTATTTCTACCGTTATCATCTGCGGTATGCTTGTGGACTTTACCTCAATGAGAGGTCTTTTCAGCTACATTATAGAGCTGTTTGGCGGGCAGGCTCAGAACCTTTTGATGAAACCTGACCTTTTCCGGCCTATTTATATTATCAGCGGCATCTGGCAGGAGGTTGGCTGGGGCTCTATCATCTATCTGGCCGCGCTGACAGGGATAGACAACTCGCTTTATGAAGCTGCGCGTATCGACGGTGCGGGCCGCTTCCAGCAGATGGTACATATCACCCTGCCGGGAATATCGCCTACAATTATTATTATGCTGATCCTGCGCATGGGGCAGGTGATGAATGTCGGCTTTGAAAAGGTTATGCTGCTGTATAATGCGGCGACTTATGAGGTGGCTGACGTCATCTCCACTTTTGTTTACCGCAAGGGTATTATAGAGGCCAGCTACAGTTACAGTGCTGCAGTCGGTCTGTTTAACTCGGTTATTAACTTTGCAATGATCATCTTCGCCAATTGGATCAGCCGGCATGTCGGCGACGGTGAAACCAGCTTTTGGTAAGGAGGATCAACTATGAGGAAACAAGAAACAATCGGCGAGCGCATTTTTGATGTGGCCAACGCTGCTTTGATGGTTGTTCTGATGATCATCATGCTCTATCCGCTCTACTATGTCTTATGCGCTTCCTTTAGCCTTCCCTCCAACATGGCGGCTCACCGCGGCCTGCTCCTGCTGCCCGAGGGCTTCCAGCTTGAAAGTTATAAAATCGTCTTTCAGAACCCGGATATCCTTTCCGGATATGGGAATACGATTATTTATGTGGTAGTAGGCGCTTCCCTAAGTGTACTGCTGACGGTAATGCTTGGTTATGTCCTTTCCCGCAAAGGGCTTATGCTCAGAAAACCGCTGATGTTCATGGTAGTGTTTACCATGTTTTTTGGAGGCGGCATGATTCCTACTTACCTAATGATGAGCCAGCTGGGCATTATGGGTACGCGGGCATCGGTTATCCTGCCGGGTTTGGTGGGGACAACCAACGTCATTATTATGCGCACCGCCTTTCAGGGAATCCCGGAAAGCCTGGAGGAATCCGCCCGTATTGACGGAGCGAACGATTTTACCATCCTGTTCAAAATTATGCTTCCGCTGGCCATGCCCACCATTTCGGTTATGCTGCTGTTCTATGGCGTTGGCCGCTGGAACTCCTGGTTTGACGCCATGCTCTACCTGCGGGACCGGGGCAAGTTCCCGTTACAGCTTATTCTGCGTGAAATCCTGGTGTACAGCGGTACAGGCGATATGCTGATTACCTGGGGGTCGTTTAACGGGCAGGATATGTCTGAAATTATCAAATACACAACCATTATCGTTTCCACTGTACCGATCTTATGTATCTACCCGTTTTTGCAGAAAAACTTTGTAAAAGGCGTTATGATTGGCGCTGTCAAGGGTTGATCCAGGGTCCGGTGGGCCCTATCAATACAGCAACCTTGCTTTGTCTGTTTTTTATGGAGCAAAGCAACACCAAACGATTTACAGGAGGTTAAAAACATGAAGAAAACTGCCCGTATTTTGGCCTGTATCCTGCTGGCGTCTGTTGCGCTTGCCGGCTGCAGCCCTTCGCAAACTTCCGAACCGTCCTCGTCTGCCGGGGGAAATTCTTCGTCCAATGTACCTGAGGTGTCCGATGGGGTGAATTCCTCGGAGAAGATAACTATCAGTTGGTATCAACAGAACAATACCAACAACATTT
>CATJLA010000122.1 GCA_949741215.1 uncultured Oscillospiraceae bacterium | reverse complement strand
TTTGACGCTGATATTTCCCGTTATACGGCTTCAGGGCCGGCCTATCCATTTGGGCAAAAACAAGCTGCCCGATTCTTCTGCCGGCTTTCAGCTCAATGGCACAGCGGTTGGCGTTGTAAAGCTCCAAGGTAATCTCTCCCTGAAACCCCGGGTCAACCCACCCGGCATTTTGAATGAATAACCCCATTCGGCCAAGAGAACTCCTGCCCTCCACAAAGGCGGTTAAATTATTGGGCAAAACGAGATATTCCATGGTGGTAGCAAGAACAAACTGGTTCGGCAGTAAAGTATAGGAATCACTGGTAATGGTTTTATACTGAATTTTGTTCTCCAGATCAATGATCCCGGTAGAGGAATCCTCCACAATGCTGAAGGTATTCCCCAACCGAATATCTATACTGGCAGGCTGAATCTGAGAGCTTTCCAACGGCGTAATCATCAATGTTTTCTCCTGCAGCATCTGCAGTAGGGTTTTATCTGACAGAATCATAGGATTCTCCTTTCCCACTATCCCCCTTTTTGGGACGTAACTGCTTTCCTTTATCCCAGTACCTCCCGGGCAATCTGTACCGACTGCTGGGCGTCCTTCGCATAAAAATCAGCGCCAATCTCTTTGGCATACTCCGGAGTTAAAACCGCGCCGCCAACCCAAATTTTGCAGTCCGCTCCGCTTTCCCGCAGCGCCTTGATCGTAAGCTCCATATTTTTCAGGGTAGTAGTCATCAAAGCGCTCAGGCCCACCAGCCTTACCTTGTGGGCGAGCACCGCCTCCACCACCTTTTCAATAGGGACGTCCCGCCCTAGGTCAATGATGGGATAGCCGTAATTTTCCAGAACTACCTTCACAATATTCTTGCCGATATCGTGAATATCCCCCTTCACCGTAGCCAGCACAATAGGCTCCTTTTTCTGCCCGTCCAGCTGTTTTTTGCTCAAGGACTCATTCACCACGGCAAAAGCCGCCTTGGCCGCTTCGGCGGAAGCAATCAACTGAGGGAGGAATATTTTTCCTGTCTCATAATTTTTGCCCACCTGGTCCAGGGCGGGAATCAGCTTATCGTTAATCACTTCCAGCTCGGTAAATTGCTCCAAAAGCTGGCCGCAAAGGGATTTCGCCTCCTCGCCCAGCCCCTTGGAAACCGTATAGAAAATGTCATGCGCTCCCGTCCCGGAAGAAGAGGATGCCGGTTTTTCCACTGATTTTACAGCAGGGGAGGGGGCGGCAGGCTTCCAGTCGGCAAAGCGTTCCACATAGTCGGCGCTGCCCTTGTCCGCCCCGCTAAGCACATGGAACGCCGCCACCGTGTCCATCATAGAAGCCACGTTGGGGTTGATAATGGGCAAATCCAACCCGGCGCTCATAGCCAGCGCTAAAAAGGTCTGGTTCATCCGCTCCCGGTTGGGCAAGCCAAAGGAGATGTTGGAAACCCCCAGCACCGTTTTCAGCCCCAGCTCCTTTTTCACCAGCCGAATAGCCTCCAGCGTCTCCCGGGCGGAATCCTGCTCGGCGCTCACCGTCAGCGTCAGGCAATCAATGTAGACGTCCCGGGCCGGGATGCCATAACGCTCCGCCCTTTGCAGGATGCGCCGGGCAATCTCCAGCCGTTCCCCTGCGGTTTTGGGGATGCCGTTCTGGTCCAAAGTAAGCCCTACCACAGCGGCGCCGTATTTTTTCACAATAGGCAATATTCTATCCAGCACTGCCTCCTCGCCATTTACCGAGTTGACAATCGCCTTACCGTTATAAGCCCGCAAACCTGCCTCTAAAGCGGTACTGTCAGAGGAATCCAGCTGCAAAGGCAAATCAAGCAAGCCCTGAATTTCCCTTACAACCTCCACCATCCGTGTCTTTTCATCTATTTGGGGCAGTCCCACGTTGACGTCCAGCAAATCCGCGCCTGCATCGGCCTGTTCCATAGCCTGATGGAGAATATAATCCATATCCCCGTCAATCAAGGCCTGCTGAAACCGTTTTTTGCCGGTAGGGTTGATCCGCTCACCAATCACCCGCACTCGGTCAATCTCCACCGTTTTGGCATAGGAGCATACCGCCGCCGGGGGCACATCCTCCCGCTTGGCAGGGCTTTTGCCGGAGGTTTGGGCAACCAAAGCTCTGATGTAGTCCGGCGTAGTGCCGCAACAGCCGCCCAGCACGGTAACCCCCAGCTCCAAAAACCGCTCCATGCCCTGGGCAAAGCGCTCCGGCCCCATGTTATACACCGTTTTGCCCTCCTGAATCACCGGCAGCCCGGCATTTGGCTTTACAATCAGCGGCAGCGATGTCCAGCGCTTTAGCTCCTTTACAATGTCATACAGCTCAAAGGGCCCAAGGGAGCAGTTTACCCCCAGGGCGTCCACCCCCAGCCCTTCCATTGTCAGCGCCATGTTGGAAACCCCGCAACCGGTAAAGGTACGAAAGTCCCTCTCAAAGGTCATGGTACAAATTACCGGGAGAGCGCTATGCTCCTTTGCTGCCAGCACAGCAGCCTTGGCCTCATACAGGTCAGTCATGGTTTCAATAGCAATCAAATCCGCACCGGCTTTTACTCCGGCCTCCACCTGCTGGGCAAAAAGGGCGTAAGCCTCCTCAAAGGAGAGGGTACCCATAGGCTCCAGCAGCTCCCCAATAGGCCCTAAGTCCAAGGCAACCAGTCCGTCGCAGGACGAAGCCGCCTGCTTGGCAAGCCCAACCCCCGCCGTAATCACCTGCTCCACCGAGTACCCTGTGCGGGCCAGCTTATGCCGGTTTGCCCCAAAGGTGTTGGCATACACAATGTTGGAGCCTGCGGCAAAATAAGCGCTGTGAATCCCCCGCACAATCTCCGGGTGAGTGATGTTATAAGTCTCCGGGTTCTCCCCCGTAGGCAGTCCGGCGGCCTGGAGCATGGTGCCCATCCCGCCGTCAAGATAGGTCAGTTTATTCAGGTTCACGTCCACAAACGGCACCTTCCTTTCTAAAGCGGCAGCTTTCCCGCAGTCTGCAGCTCTGGCACCCCCGGGAGCTGCGGGCAAATCCCGAGGGAATCACACCCATAATCGCCGTAACTGACTTTCTGGGGGTTAAAATCAACGTTTCCGTGCAGTTTAAGCCAATTCCTCTGCCGGTATCCAGCAGGCGCAGCAAATCGGGCTGAAGCTCCAGGGGCAAATCACCGTACCCGCAGCTAAACCGATCGGTCAAATCCATCCCCCCAGCCAGCGCCTGCTCCCTCAGCATCTCCTCCGCCTTATTACAGACGGACTCAATCAAGGCGGTTGCGGCGGCGTCCATCATAACGCTTTCCCACATCCGTTTGCGGGCCATCAAGTCAATCTGCCGCTCTGCCTCCCGTCCCAAGGTGGCCGCCAGCAGCACACAGGTGTCGGCATGTGCCAGATGCAGCCGGATATCCTCCCCAGGCAGCGCCAGTCCTCCCTCCAGAGCAATCTCCCCATTCTGGGCACGGCTTATCCTAAAAGGCTTTGCCACCATTCTGGGACGAGCTGCAAGCTTTATTGTTTCCAGCGCCCGTTCAAAGCCCTGCTGAAGTTCAAGCTCAAGGCTATGGCCTGCAGGATGTCCCAAATACCGCAGAACCTCCTGCTTGGGCAGCTCCACTTGGGGGCACGGGCCAGGGGAGAGAAAGGGCATAACCATAGCTACCCCCTCCTTTGGTTACTGGTTCATGGAATCAATTACCGACTGAATATTCCCGGTAATTTTAGTAGCCACATAGGGGTTGTTCATGGTGTACAGGTGAATCCCTCTTACCCCGCTGGCCAGCAGGTCAATAATCTGCTCGGTGGCATAGGCAATGCCTGCGTCCCGCAGGGCGGTGGGGTTGTCCTCATACCGGGCCATCACTCGGGAGAACTTTTTGGGTAAAGTAGCCCCGCACATTGAGACCATCCGCTCAATCTGCTTTTTATTGGTTACCGGCATAATCCCCGCCTGAATAGGCAGGTCAATCCCGGCAATGTCACACAGCTCGGTAAAGCGGTAGAAGTCCTCGTTATCAAAAAACAGCTGAGAAACCAAGGAGGAAACCCCTGCGTCCACCTTCTGCTTCAAATGCCGGATATCCTCCTTCATACTCTCCGATTCCAGATGCCCCTCGGGATAGCAGGCGGCGCAGATATCAAAATCCCCGTGCTCCTTAATAAAGCCGATCAGCTCATAGGCATACCGAAAATCACCAGGGGATTGGAAGTCCGGGCTGCGGTCTCCCCGCAAAGCCAGAATATTCTCAATATTCCGGGCTTTCAGCTGTTCCAGCATAGCGGCAACCTCCTCCCTGTGGGAGTTGATGCAGGTGAGATGAGCCAGCGGCTCCACTGCCGTTTTTTCCTTAATAAAGCCGGAAAGCTCGCAGGTTTTATTTTCTGCCACCGAGCCGCCCGCCCCATAGGTCACGCTGATAAAATCCGGCTTCAAATCCACCAGGTTTTCAATGGTAGAATAAACAGTGTCCACCTGAGAGGTCTTTTTGGGCGGAAAAATCTCATAAGAGAGCACTGCCCGCTTCTTGTCAAAAATGTCCTTTATTTTCACGGTAAATCCTTCTTTCTGTCTGGGTACAGCTTTTGGGACGAAAGCACAGCCCTCTGTCCCGGGCCTTCTCCATGCACTTTACTTCATTATAGTATTATAGTAGATTTTAGAAAGACTGTAAATAGGGGATTTCCCGAATTTTTCAACAATCTGTCCGGGAATGAGCCATAGCGGCGAAGACGCAGGGCGGCTGAAAACCCTCACCGGAACGCAGAAAACCAACCGGCCCACTCCCGTCCCAAAAGCAAAAAAAGAGGGCTGAGCGCAACCTCAACCCTCCTTGCGGCTTGTCTTAAAGCTGATGCTCTATAATCTCCGAGGCCCAGAGCACAGCTCCAACCGCCTCCTTGGCGTTTACCACCTTGGGGTAGGTGATATAAGCATCGTAGTTGTTCTGTACGCACAGGCCGTCACAGGCATCGTGGACGTCGATCAGCCCCTGCTCATTGGGGTAAGCCTTGCTGCAGATGCCCCTGTAGCCTTTTTCCAGCACTTTTTTGTAGCTTTCCACATCCCCCAGCCCCAGCAAAACCGCCCGGGCAAAGGCGTACAAAAACATGGCGCTGCCGGAGGTATCGGTCCAGTTATCGGGGTTCTGGGGCTTATCCACCACCTGGTAGAACAACCCCGTTTCCGGGTTCTGCACGGTGGCCAGGGTGTTCAGCAGTTCGGTAAGCCGCCCGGCAATCCGTTCCTTATCTTTTGTGCCGTCGGGCATCAGCCCCACTGTTTCCGCCAGAATCAGAGCATACCAGCCCAGCCCCTCGCTCCACACGTCGGTGGATTTACCGGTAATCCGGTTAGCCCAGGGGGTTTGGGGCCGCTCGCTCCAAGCGTGATACAACAGCCCGCCGGATTTATGGCAGCAGTCATAAATAACGTCCAGCTGGTTCACAAGCTCGGCAAAGCAGGCTTCGGTTTTGCCTACAAAAGCGGCGTAGTGGCTTAAAAACATGCCGCCCATAAACACGCCGTCCACCCACATCTCACCTACGGTACCTCTGCCGTGCCAAAAGCCCCCCTTGGAATTCCTGGGATAATCCTGAAACTTGGATAAAATCTCCTCACAGGCCAGACGGTAGCGCTCCTCCTTTGTCACGCGGTAAGCCCAAACGATCACAGCGCCTGCCATCATATCGTCCATGCTGCTGCCCTTAAAACGGTACAGCGTGCCCTGGGGGCTTACGTGAAAATCGGTAAATTTCAGGGCATAATCCCGGTATTTTACGTCGCCGGTGTCCTCATACAGGTGAATCATCCCCATCAGCATCAGCCCCTGGGGGTAGCACCAGGAGCGATAGGGGAAGTTATCCGGGTGGGGGTATCGTGTCATAATAGTTTGCGCTAACTGAACGGAAAGATTTCCTTGCATCATCAACCAACCTCCTAAATTGGCGCGGTCACAGCTTTTGGGACGTCGCTATGCCGCTCTTTCTATCACTTTGCAGGAGCAGCAACCGCACTCCTTCGTCCTCAGTATACCAAAGGGAAGAGGAACCGTCAAGGAAAAGTAGAGATGTCCGGACAAAATCTTCAAACATAGGAACAATTGTTTCACGTGAAACAATTTGGGGCAGGGCAGCCCTCAACAGCAAACCGCCCTGCCCGTATTTTATGCAGCAGGCTCCCGGTTTC
>CATJLA010000121.1 GCA_949741215.1 uncultured Oscillospiraceae bacterium | reverse complement strand
TGGCCGCTTTGGGGATCAACACCGGGTCCTCCCCGTTCATAAATTTAGTGCGCAGGCTGACATACAGCTTCAACACCCGTTGTGAATCCATCATGCGGGCAATCTCCGGGTTCAGCCCATGGATTCCCTCAATAATCACAATATGGCTGGGGGAAATCTGAATCTCCCGCCGGTTTGGCCCCCTTTTGGAAACCGTAAAGTCAAACTGCGGAATCTGTGTTTTGCCGGTGCGCAAAAGCTCCTCCATGCACCTGCCAATCTCCTCCAAATCCAAAGCGTCCACCGTCTCCAAATCCACAGAACCGTCCGCCTCCCGGGGCAGCTCGTCCCGATTGCGGTAAAAATCATCCAGCGACACCACGCAGCTGTTTACCTGCAGCCTTGCTAAAGCCTCTGCCAGCTTAAAGGCAGTGGTGGTTTTGCCCGAGGCGCTGGGCCCTGCCAACAGGATAATCTGGTGGTGGAACACGTCCTTGGCGGCCAGCTGAGCCACCTGGTCCAGCTGATCGTGATAATCCTTCTCACAGGCGGCCACAAACGCAGCCGGGTTCTCCTTAGCCCTGCGGTTAATCGGCTCCACTTCCGTCGTGGAATACTTATGCTGTGTGATCTCCTTCATAAAATACTGCCACCCTTTCTTTTCTTTTTAACATATCGCCAAATCTGCTGATATATTCATAGGGATATTTATAATTAAAAATTCGCTCCAGATACGAGCCGTTAGGGGCCTTCAGCTTGGTAACCGCCCCGGCGCCGCAGGCCAAAATCGTCTGGACCTCCTCCATAATATACACATTGTAATAACTTTCTCTTCCCGGCCTGGCAAAACCGGTATTTTCCAAGTTATCCGCCGTGTTTCGTTGACGGTACAGGTAATAGGGGCTATAGCCCGCCAAAAGCAGCTTTTGCTGGGCGTAGTCCACCATTTCCGCCGCACCGTGCCCCAATACCCCTTCAGGACGTCCTGCCGGCTTCGGTTCCCGCGCTCCGCCGGCAGCTTCGCTCATATTGGAGGCCCGCTTTTTGGCCAGGGAATGCACCGTAATATTCTCCGGCTCCATTGCCGCCAATTCGTCCAACGTGGCCCGAAAGCTCTCCAAGGTATCCCCCGGCAAGCCGGCAATCAGGTCCATATTGATATTGTCAAAGCCAAGGCCGCGAGCCAAGGCGTAGCAGTCCCGCACATCCTGGGCGGAGTGCTTTCTGCCTGCCAACGCCAGCACCCTGTCATTCAGGGTCTGCGGGTTTATGCTGATCCGGGTAACCCCCGCCTCCTTGATAGCCAGCAGCTTATCCTGGTCAATAGTATCGGGCCTGCCCGCCTCTACAGTATATTCCAGGACGTCGCGCAAATCCCAGTTTTCCCGGATTACCCCAAAAATCTGCCGCAGCTGAGCCGCCGTAAGGGTAGTAGGGGTGCCTCCCCCCATATAAATGGCGGTAAGCCGGAGCCCAAGATGTTTGGCTTGCTGCAGCGTTGCCCGAATTTCCTCACATAGCAGCTGCACGTAGGGCTGGATCAGCTTGCCGGCCTGGGCCACCGAATGGGATACAAAGGAGCAGTAACTGCATCGGGAGGGGCAAAAAGGGATAGCGATGTAAAGGCTGAAGCTCTCCGGTATGGCAGTTTTTAGAATATTTTCTTGTTTTTTTGCTGTTTCCAGCGCTAAACGGATTTTTTTCTCAGAAACCTGCCGCTGGGCAAAATGGGCGGTAATCTGCTCCTCGCTCATGCCCTGCTGGACGCATTGCCGGAACAGCTTGATGGGGCGCACACCGGTCAAAATTCCCCAGGGAGGTGTGATGCCGGTTTGCCGCTGCAGCTTCTCATAGATTAAAATCCCAAATTGGTGCTCCAGCTCCCCTTTAGGGTTCTCATTTTGGGGGAAAATACGGGCATTTTGCTCTGAAATCACCCCATTTTGGCCCCAAATCAGCTGCAATTCCCAGGCGTTTTCTGTTTGCTTCGCTTTTGTGATAAGAAAATTTTCCGCGTTTTCCGGGATTTCCTCCACTTCTGTTAGCTTTTCCTCCCCTACAAAAAGACGAAGAACGCATTGGATTTCATAGGCGCAGTCATGTCCCTGATGTAAAATCAGCATCCTGCCACTGCTTTCCGCAGAAAGGGATTGGAGGCCCGTTCTATACTGAGAGCAGTTTCTTCACCATGACCAGGCAGCACCCGGAAGTCTCCCGGCAGGGCGGCCAGCTTGCGCAGAGACTGCATCATTTGTCCATCACTTCCGCCAGGAAAATCACACCGGCCGATAGAGCCGGAAAACAGGGTATCCCCACTGAAGAGAAGGTTTTCACACAGAAAGCAGAGGCTGCCGGGAGTGTGCCCCGGAGTGGCCAAAACCTGAAAGGTGAGCTCATCCAAGGTGATGATATCGTCATGGAAAAGTTTTTGATCCGGAGGGAAGTAGGCCTCGGCCGGGAGTGGGGCCAGGGCATAGGCAGAGCCGCCGGGCTCCAGCATTTTGGCATCCTTTGCGCTGATGAGCACTTTAACCTCCGGGAAAGCCTGCTTTAGCTGCCAGGCAGCTCCAATATGGTCAAAATGTCCATGAGTAAGCAGGATGTACTTTAGCTTTGCCGCTTCCTGCTCTATCTTCCGGAGTATCTTATCTCCCTCAGCGCCGGGGTCCACAACAAAGCCGCTGCCAGAGCCGGTTACACCAAGGTAGCAGTTCGTCCCCAAAGGGCCTGCGGGTATGGTAAAAAGCTTCATTTTTCAGTATCCTTTCCTGCGGCTTTTTGGCTGCACGCCGCTACGTCAGACCTTCTATCCTGTGAAACCGCTTTAATTTGACCAGCAGGAGCAGGGTCTGGTAGGCCTCGTATTGAGCCTGCAGCTTTTTCAGCCCCTCGCTCTCTCCAAAAGACCAGCCCAAGGGCCAGCTGCCGTCAGCACGCTGCTGCTTCATCCGGTATTCCAGCGATTCATCCACCAGGCGCTTTACCGCAGGGTATACAACGCTGTCCGGTGAGCTTACAGAATCGCAGGGCAGATGCACATAATCCCTGTCCGATTTGGTGAAATCCAGCTCCATAAAGGCAGTAGGCTTCTGGCACAAAACAGAAGCCAGCTTCTCCCGCATAGCTTTATCTTTCAGACAGGGCACAAAGTCCTGAAAATATTCAAATTGATACGGCTCGCCGCTTTCAAAAATATACCGGTTGTAATCCGGCGAAATTTCATCCCAATATCGCAGAAGATGCTCAATGGGATATTTGAGAATTTCCCGGTACAGTTCCTCCGGCACCAGCTGAGGATAACTGGCGACAAAGGCGGCAAAGCACGCCCTTTCGTTGGCGTCATACAGCCGAATCCGTTCATTCTCGTCTTTGATTGGCACTGGGGTTTCATTCCTGTAACCAACCCAGTAACAATGGACGCCGTTGTTGACCTCAGGCACCACAACCTCGCCCCAGTTGCCAGTTTCAGGGAGGTACTGGTTCAAAAGATACCGCATCATCTTTTGGATTACCGGATGGCCCGCAGGGGGCCTTTCCCTCATACCCAGGATGTATTTTATGGCAATTTCCGTGCTTTTCAGGCACACACCCTGGTAATCAAATTCATAGTACAGGCCGCCAAAGCCGCCGTTTTCCTGCTGGTATTTCGCCAGAGCATCCAGAAAACCGCCGGCAGTGCCGTCCTCAAAAATATACTGAAACCATGCCTGGCCGATTGCGTCCGCGTTGGCCAGGATATAGCTTTTCGCTTTGATAAAATTATCATATAGCAGCTGATACACCGCTTTAGTCCTCCCCCCTCCTATGTCAATCCCCGCTCCAGGCAGATGGTGACAGGGCCGTCATTTTCCACCAATACACGCATATCCGCGCCGAATTCTCCGGTTTCTACCCTGGAAACTCCTGCTTCGGCAAGCTTTTGACAGAACTGCCGGTACAGCAGGAGCGCCTGCTCCGGGCGGGCTGCCTGAATAAAGGAGGGACGATTGCCGCTCTTTTTCGTATCAGCGCAAAGGGTGAAGTTGGAGATGACCAGCGCCTCCCCTTTTGCATCCAGGATGCTCCGGTTCATTTTGCCGGCGTCATCCTCAAAGATGCGCAGCGCTGCGATTTTTGCAGCCAGGTATTCCGCCTGAGCAGCGGTATCCTCCGCGGCAATGCCTAAAAATATGGTGAGCCCGGCCCCAATGCGCCCAACTGTACGGCCCTGTACCGTCACCTGGGCGGAATGGGTGCGCTGGATAACTGCTTTCATAAAACGATCCTTTCTATGGCGGTTTGGGGGCGGCGCACAGGGCTTTCCGGCGCTGTGACGTCGCAGAAGCATAGGTGCTGCAGGTGGTTATATGGCTTACTGGGTGGCCCGGGTTACTGAAACAACGCTTTCGATTTTACGCAGGTTTGTCATCAGGTTGTTCAGCTGATCCAAGTTACTGACACTGACGGTGATTTGGATCATAACATGGTGATCCCTGGCCTCCCGGGCGGTAAGGGAGTGGATAGCCAAGTGCATATTGTTCAGGCAGATGCTGATATCTGCCAAAAGGGCGCCTCGGTCATCCGCATAGATTTCCACGGTAGATTTGAAGGACTCCTTGACTGCCTCCGCCCAATGAGCTGAGACCCAGCGCTCCTTCTGGGATTCGTCCTTCATGGCATTTTGGACGTTGACGCAGTCCCTTTTGTGGATAGACACACCGAAACCCCGGGTAACAAAGCCGACGATATCGTCGCCAGGGAGGGGGTTACAGCAGCGGGAGAATTTAACCAGGCAGCCCTCCAGCCCTTCGACGATAACGCCGCTTTTTGCCTTGCGTTCTTTGGCGGGCTTAGCGGCGGCCAGGGCCTTTTCCAGCTTATCGTCCTCAGAGGTGCAGTAGTTTTTCTGATAATCCTCCTTAATGCGGGGCATCAGGCGGGAGAGGATGACACCGCCGTAGCCAATTGCGGCAAAAAATTCCTCCAGGTGGTTGTAATGCTGGCGTTTGGCGATGGATAACAGGAAGTTTTTCATCTCTTCATCGGGCAGGGTAATGGAATTGCGCTTAAATTCCCGCTCAATTTCCGCTTTACCCTCCTGAATGTTTTCCTCTCGCCGCTCCTTTTTGAACCAGGAGCGAATTTTATTCCGTGCCTCACTGGTTTTTACGATATTCAGCCAATCCCGGCTGGGGGAATGGTTTTTGGCGGTTAATACTTCAACAATATTGCCGGTTTTTACCTCATGATCCAGGGAGACCATACGACCGTCCACCTTGGCGCCTACCATCCGGTTGCCTACGGCGGTGTGAATAGCATAGGCGAAGTCAATCACAGTAGAGCCTGTAGGCAGGCTGAGGACATCCCCCTTGGGGGTAAAGACAAAAACCTCCTCCGGGGCGATGTCTGACTTGATGGAGCGGACAATATCCTCTACGTCCTCCGACTCCTTCTGGGCCTCCAACAGCTGGCGAACCCAGGCCAGGCGTTCCTCCAGCCGATCCTTGCCGCTGATGCCCGCCTTATATTTCCAATGGGCGGCGATGCCGTATTCGGCGGTATAGTGCATCTCCCAGGTACGGATTTGAATTTCGAAAGGAATGCCTTCTTTATCCAGTACCGTCGTATGGAGGGACTGGTACATGTTGGGCTTGGGGGTGGAGATGTAGTCCTTGAAGCGGTTGGGGATGGGGCGGAACATATCGTGCATAATACCGAGGACATTGTAGCACTCAAAGATGGAATCCACAATGATGCGCACGGCGTAGATATCATAAATTTCCTCAAAGGAACGGCCTTGGATATATACCTTGCGATAGATGCCGTAGATGCTTTTTACCCGTCCTTCAATACAGGGGGGCTGAAATTCGGCGGAAAGGCGATCCCAGATACGCTCCTTGATAGAGGTGATGAAGGCCTGGCGTTCATCCTTGCGCATGGCCAGCTGGTGCTCAATTTCCTGGTAGCCTACCGGGTCCAGATAGCGCAGGGAGACGTCCTCCAGCTCCTCCTTAACAGCGCGGATACCCAAGCGGTGGGCCAGAGGGGCGTAAACCTCCATGGTTTCCAGGGCGGTATCCCGCTGCTTTTGAGGCGGCCGAAACTGGATGGTACGGATGTTATGGAGCCTATCCGCCAGCTTGATAATCACTACACGGACATCCTGGGCCATGGCGAGAAGCATTTTGCGGATATTTTCCGCCTGCTGCTCCGCCCGGGAGGCAAAGGGGATTTTGCCCAGCTTGGTTACGCCGTCCACCAGCAAAGCTACCTCCTGGCCGAACTTTTTCTGAATTTCCTCCAGGGTATGGTCAGTGTCCTCCACTACGTCATGGAGCAGGGCGGCAGTGAGGGACTCGGTGTCCATTCCCAGCTCTGTTAGAATGATGGCTACCGAGAGCGGGTGGGTGATATAAGGCTCGCCGGAATCCCGGAGCTGCGTGCTGTGGGCCTCCTCCGCCAGCCGGTATGCCGCCAGGATTTTCTCTCTGTCCACCGGTTTTTCGGTTTTGTCTATGGCCGCCATCAGGTCGTCTATGGTACACATACTCTTTATTACCCTTCTTCCCTGAAAATTCCTCAAATACTCATTTTCCTGGTTTGGTGCGCTGCTTTTATGGTAACGGTATGTCTTTATGACGTCCCGTTTTTTCGTTCCTCTGCACAGGTTTGGGCTGTGCCGCTGCTTTCCGCAGTGTTTGGGACGTCCTGCGGCAGTTACGTCCCAAGCCCTTATAAAAGCTTGGTTTCGTAGCCGTATTCCCGGAGGATGAAGTCATCTTCGATAATTTCATCATAAGTGCCGCCTGCCCGGGTAAAGCCGTTTTTCTCGTACAGGCGGATGGCAGGGCGGTTGATATCCACCACAAACAGCCTGAGGGACACTGCGCCCAGGGACTTGGCTGTTTCTCTGGCTTTTGTGAGCATAAGACTGCCAATTCCCTTGCGGGTATCCTTTATATTTACCCCAAAACGGTTCAAATAAAGGGCTTTTCCATTATTATTTTGCCATTTTACCGCATTTTCACCCGAATTTGTATCACATAAGGCAAAGGCGGATACAAGCCGGAGGTTATCATACAAAACATAAAGCTGACCGCTTTGGATATCCCCTGCAAAAAACTCACAGGGGAAAATATCGTCCCATATCTGAATCTGGCGGGCGTTCATGTCCTGAATGATAGCCTTGTATACCGCTTTCAGCTGAGGTAAATCCTGCATTACAGCTTGTCTGAATTCCATTTGTCCTCTCCCTGTTCGTCTTGGTCAGGCGCCTGACCGTTGTGGGCCTTCCACATACATTTTGTAAGCTTCATCTCCGTAAAAACGGCCTTAAAGCTGGATTCTTCCGGGCTGCAGGCGTAGATGCCGAACGTTATCCTCTCTGCTCCTTCCCACATATGACAAATGCGCATTTGTGTAAATTCCAGCCCGTTTTCGGAACATTCGATGCAATAATCATCTTCTCTGCGGCTGAATCTATACCACATTGTTTTAACAGCCGCCGGGATGGCCGTTGTGGCCCAGTCGGAGTAGCCATGATTTGTTACCACGCTGCCAAGATGCTGGAACTGCTCGTTTTCGTATTCCACTGAGCCTTTCATCCAGTTTTCGCTGTCCAGATACATCACAATGCCGCACTGGTCAAAGCGATGACGGCTTTCGGAAAAATCAGTTTTTACTGTAAAGGAGAAGTACTTTTCCTCGGTTTCCATCTGCAATACAGGGGCGTTGTCGTTGCGGAAATGGTAATAGGTGCGCTGCCAAAGGTCTGTTTGCGGTTCGGTTACAATTTCTATTCTGTTTTCTTCAATCCTGTACTGCTCTGGTTTTCTGATCCATTCAAGCTTATTTGTATGAAATTTCATGATGATTCCCTCTACTGCTTTTGATTTATGGGCGTTTTAGGATAAGGATGGAGGCGCAGAGGATGCGCGACGTCCCTAAATAAGCCGCTGCTATACGGTAACGCCCTGAAATTTGCGGAACAGCGCCGATTTTTCCAGCTCTACCTTGCCGGCGCCCGCAACAACCGCCAGCACGCCTTTCCCCCGTTTTACCAGGCCTAATTCCCGCAGGACGTCCAGCGCAAAACGCATTTTGCAGAAGTTCATGTCTTTGGGCGCAAGCTGGGTGTAGAGCAGCTCGTCCCCACCCCAGTAGGGGCCTTTTTCCCGCAGAAAACGGTAGAGCAGGGCGATATCCTCCCGGTGAGGGGCTACAGCCTGCTTCCATTGATCGGGGATACCCTCCCGCCTCAGGTACTTTTCATACAGCTGCCAGCCGGTTACCAGGGCCTCCTGGTCAAAGCCGGTAAAGCGCATTTCCCGAATTTTAACGGAGAGGGTTTCCTCCCCGCGGAACAGGTTGACGTCCAACTGGACAGCGGCATCCACCCGCTGGCCCACCCGGTAGGGGAAGCGGTCCGGCGGCATATTGAAGTAAACTGCCCCTACCTTTTGCTCCCCCAACGCCAGCTGCAGGCGCAGGTGTTTACCTTCTCCAATGGGGGTAATTCCGCGGATTTCAGCGTTTGGCAACAGGAAAAAGGGCTGCTCATTGCCACAGCCAAAGGGCTCCAGGGCGGAAAGCTGTTTGACAGACTGGATAGTCAGATCAGCAGGAGTGAGGGAGGCGTCCAGGCGAAGAGGAGCTACAGGCATCAGGTCAAATTTACGACGGGCCCAGTTTTCCAGTTCCTGGGCAAAGGCTTCAATCTGGCTGGTTTGCAGGGAGCAACCCGCCGCCATTTCATGCCCGCCAAAACGGGTAAGGTACTGTTGACATCCGGTGATGGCCTCAATAATGGAAAAGCCCTCAATGCTACGGGCAGAGCCCCGGCTTTGCTCCCCTTCTCGGGAAATCAGCAGGCAGGGCTTGCCAAAGCGGTCCACCAGCTTGGAGGCTACAATGCCAATAACGCCGGGGTGCCAGTTCTCTCCGCTTAAAATGAGCAGCCTGCCTTTTAACAGGCTGGGGGTTTGCTCCAACAGGGCGCTGATTTCCTTCAAAATCTGCTGCTCCAGCTCTCGGCGCTGCTGGTTTAAGTTCTGGATTTCCTCCGCAAGCTCCTGGGCTTCCTCCTCGTCCTCCGCCATTAACAGCTCTACCGCTTTTTCTATTTGGCCAAGACGTCCTGCAGCGTTGATTCTGGGCACCAAGCCAAAGGCTACGCCCTCGCTTGTAAGCGGCTTGCCGGAAAGGCCGGAGATTTTAAGCAGGCTGTGCAGTCCTGGATTTTCGGTTTGCTCCAGCAGGGGCAGGCCCTTTTGCACAATAGCCCGGTTTTCCCCGGTAAGCTCCACTACGTCCCCTACGGTGGCAAGGGTGAGCAGCTCGCCGTAGTATTCCATCATTTCCTGGCCGTCGTCCCCTTCCAGGGCACAGATCAGCTTGAAGGCTACCCCTGCGCCGCACAGGGATTTGTAGGGGCTGGGGCAATCGCGGCGATGTGGGTCCACTACTGCTGCGGCTTCCGGAAGGATTTCCGGAGGCTGGTGATGATCGGTTACCACGACGTCCACCCCCAGCTCCTTGGCAAAGGCAATTTCCTCCCGGGCGGAGATGCCGTTATCCACGGTGATAATCAGGTTGACGCCCTGACTCTGCAGCCATCGCACCGCACGCTTGTTCAGGCCGTATCCCTCTTTCTCCCGGTCAGGGATATAGCGGACCACATCAGCCCCGGCGCTTTCCAAATAAGCGGAAAGCATCGTCATGGCAGTGACGCCGTCGCAGTCGTAATCCCCATAAACGGCAATGCGCTCCTGATGGTTTATGGCCTCATGAATCCGCTCTACAGCGCGGTCCATATCCTTTAACAGGAAGGGGTCAAAAAAGGGCTGGGGATAGAGAAAGGCCCCGCCGTTTTCCCGATTATAGCCACGGGAAAGCAGCACCTTTGCCGCCAGGGAGGATACACCCCATTCCTGTGCCAGTTCCCTGCAGTGCTGCTCCTCCGGCTGGGAGAAAATCCACCGTTTCAGCGCCACTTTTGATCCCCTTCTTTCCTTGATTGATCCAACTTATTGCATAATTATTTTCATTTTATCACCTTTTGCATAAAGATTCAATTCTTTTATTTGTGAAGTGGAAAGAATTTATCTTTTAAGACAGATTCCGCCTCTGGGGCCCGGAGAATTTCAGAAAAAACAGCCCTTTTCTTGACAAAAGCGCCTTCTTTGGTCTATAATGGATTTATTATAGCCCTTTTGGGCGGTAAAATAGGAGGATATTCCTTAAAATGTACAGCATCTGTTTCATTCGTTTGAGAACTCTCTAAAGAGACGCACAAATTTTCTTAGGGCTGAACAAGGCCCTTGGTTTTGTGCGCCTCTTTTCAGTTGTTTAAAAAACATGAAAGAGGTGCTTTTTTATGCCCAAAAATACCCGTTCTCCTGCCGGACACACAAACCCGCCGCTATGGGCCGGGCAGAATTTTCTGACCAGTGGGCCGGTAATCCGGCAGCTGCTGGACGTAACTACCATTAACCGGACCGATTCCGTTTTGGAAATCGGCTCAGGGAAAGGCCACATTACCCGGGAACTGCTCCCCCGCTGCAAAAACCTTTTGGCTGCCGAGCTGGATCCCGCCCTCTGTCAAAAGCTGACGGAGCGCTTCGGTAGGTCCGAAGGCTTTCAGATGCATCAGGGTGATTTTTTGCGAATGCCTTTGCCCGCCGGACCTTATAAGGTTTTTGCTAATATCCCCTTTGGCCGTACCACTGAAATTATCCGGCGGCTGACAGAAGGCAAAAACCCTCCCTCCGCCGCCTGGCTGATTGTTGAATCAGGCGCTGCTAAACGCTTTGCTGGCAAACCGGCAGATACTCTTACTTCTTTGCGGCTGAGGCCCTTTTTTCAGCTGCGGATTGCTGCTTTTATTCCCAAAAAGGAGTTTCATCCCGCACCCCGGGTGGACGCCGCGCTGCTGGAGCTGATCCGCCGCCCCCAGCCTGATTTGCCTATGGAGGATCGAACAGCCTATTGCGCCTTTCTGGAGCAGGGATGGAAGCAAGGGCTTACCAATATGCTGACGAAAAAACAGATTTCCACCGCCCTGCGGCTGGAAGGGCTGCCCCCTGCAGAGGAAAGTGCAACTATGAAATATGTACAGTGGCTTTGCCTTTTTCGATGCTGGCAGCGTATGGGGAAAAATAAGCCCGGTTCTCATCTGCCGCTTCCGAAAAGCAGAAAGCCCGGCCTTTGCAGAGCAAAGGCCGGACGACGTCCCACAAAAAAGAGGGGTTAGAAGCCCTGGTTGCGGTGACGAAGGCGCAGAGTAATTTTCCGCAGCAGGTCCGCCGGAATTACTGTGGCCGCAAACAACAAGGTGAGCAGAAGCTCCCTTGGGGTAAGCCCTGCTGTACGGAACAATGCCCCGCCCCAGTAGATCAGCGCCAGCTGCACTGCCGCTACTGCCAGCATAATGCCCAGGAAGGACCGGTTGCGGCCTAAATGGGCGGAAAGATTCAGCCGGTGGGTACGGGCGTTTAAGCTGTTGAAAATGCCGGAGAATACAAACAGGGCAAAAAAGGCGGTCATTTGGTAAAGGCCGGGGGGATGGGGCCGGAACAGTCCCGAAACCCAGCTGGACTTTAGAAAAAAGACGCAGAGCAGCACCGTATACACTCCTGTCACCAGGATTTGGTTCACCATATCCCGGCTTAAAACCGGCTCGGTGCGTTTTTTGGGCAGCTCCGCCATGTATTCGGGCAGGGGCGGCTCCCCGGCAAAAGCCAGGCCGGACAAGGTGTCCATAATGATGTTGATCCAGAGCATCTGGATTACGGTTACCGGTGTGTCCACCCCAATAAAGGGGCCGATGAGGGATACCCCTACGGCACATAGGTTCATGGTGAGCTGGAATACCACAAACTTCCGGATGCTTTTGAAAATAGTGCGGCCATACAGCACCGCTTTGGTGATAGAGGCAAAGTTGTTATCCAGAATGACGATGTCGCCGGCCTCCCGGGCCACCTCGGCGCCGTCACCCATGGCAAAGCCAACGTCGGCGCGCTTTAGGGCAGGGGCATCGTTTACGCCGTCGCCTGTCATACCCACCACGTGGCCCTCCTCCTGGGCCAGACGTACCAGCCTGCTTTTGTCTGAGGGCAGGGCTCGGGCTACCACTCGCAGACGGGGCAGCAAATCCTTTACCGCGCGGTCATCCAATGCGGCCAGCTGGGTACTTGTCAGCACCCGGTCGTTTTCCGACTGTAAAATGCCGGCCTCCCGGGCGATGGCAGCGGCGGTATCCTGATTGTCGCCGGTGATCATCACCACCTGGATACCCGCTTGCTGCGCTTTTGCCACAGCCCCGGGAACCTGGGGCCGCAGATCGTCCCGGATACCCACCAAACCGATGAAAGCGAGGTTTTCCGGCAGGCTGTCTCCCTTATGGCGTACCGGCGCGGCAGCCAGCGCCAGCACCCGCATGGATTGGTTTGTCATCTCCCGGCATTTGCGCAGCAGCAGCTCCCGGCGGAAGTCCTGCCGGATTTCCCCTTTTGTGCCGTAATAGCCGGTACAGTGTGGCAAAAGCTTTTCCGGCGCGCCTTTTACTAAGGTAAGCACACCGCTGCTGCCGGAAACTACTGCCATAGAATATTTTAAGCTGCTGTCAAAGGGGACAGAGCGCTCCTTTTTGTACCGGTTTACTTCGGGGGAAACCGGCAGAACAAATTCCAGCAGAGCGCGGTCAGTTGCGTTGCCGCCTAAGGGGCCCTCCGCCCCCATAGTGCTTTGGCTGTTGTACAGGCCGGAAAGGGAGAGCAGCTCCCACAGGGGAGGGCTGCTTTTTAGGGTGGATTCGGGGTATTGTCTGCCGTCTCCGGTTACCACCTTCGTCGCTGTAAGCCGGCCTTTGGTAAGGGTGCCGGTTTTGTCGGTAAACAAAAGGTCAATGCTGCCGGCGGTTTCGATCCCCACCAGCTTACGCACCATTACCTGATCCTTCAGCATCCGGAACATATTGGAGGAAAGCACTACTGTAATCATCATGGGCAGGCCCTCCGGCACTGCTACCACAATGACTGTTATAGCTAAAGTAAGAGCATGGAGCAGGTTTGCAAGCATTTCCGGCAGGTTTTTCAGCTCGGCCAGAATGAGGGGCAGCTGAAAGCCGTTTTCCAACACCAGCCGGTGGAATAGGTCAGAAAGGGCAATCAGAATTCCACCTGCATACCCTAAACGGCTGATTTTATGGGCTAAATCCCCCAGCTTAAGCTTTAGAGGGCTTTCTCGGGACTGCTCCTGCAGCTCCCCGGCAATGCGGCCATAGAAGGTGTTGTCCCCCACGTTGCACACCGAGAGCACCCCTTCTCCCCCGGTCACTACCGTCCCCCGGAAAAGCTGGTTGGAAGCGGCAAGATCCCACTCCCGGGTGTTTACATCCCCCGGGGTTTTGGTTACCTCGACGCTTTCGCCGTTTAGGGCGGACTGATCCACCTTTAAGCTGCCGGAAATCAGCAGTCCGTCTGCGGGGATACGCTCCCCGGCCTGGAGAAGCACCAGATCCCCCACCACAATCTCCCCGATAGGCAGGGCCTTTGCGCCTTCCCGGCGTCGGATACGGCAGAGGATGTTCTCCGCCTCCTCCTGCAGCTTAAGGAAGGCAGATTCGCTGCCATATTCCGAAAGGGTGGATACAAAGGTTGCCAAAAACACCGCCAAGGCGATGCCGGCGGTTTCAAACCAGCCCTCATTACGGAACAGGAACAGCAGATTAACCGCCAGCGCCGCCAGCAGCGTTTTGATGATAGGGTCCCCAAAGCTTGCCAAAAACTGGCGGAAAAAGCCCCTGCGTTTTTTCTGAGTCAGCTGATTGGAGCCGTACTGTTTGCGGGAGCGCTCTACGTCCCCGCGGCTCAGGCCCATTCCCCCTGAGAGAAATTCCGTCCTCACCCTGCTTTCACACTCCTTGTAAATCCTTAGTTCATGACTATGCGGGAGCAAGGCGGTTCATTCCTGTGCCGGCTTGGGGGGACGAGGGTGCAAAGCTGAGTTCAGGCGCAAAAAAGGGAGGCTCTCCGGGGTGGAGAAGCCTCCCTTTTGCTTGAATTTATGGGAAATTCAGATTACTTTTACGCCAAAGCTGGTTTTCTCCCCATTGACGTCCCACTCCATGGTAAAGCCGTCCAGGGCGTCTATGGTGACGTTTTCCGCCAGCACATCGTGGCAGATTTCCTGCTGATGCTTAGTGAGGATCTGCGCCACCTTCTCGCTGCCCTGCTGGTACAGCGCAATGTGGTCGGTCACCTGGAAGTCCGCTTCCTTCCGCATGGATTGAATCTTGCTGATAATCTCCCGCACAAAGCCTTCCTCTATCAGCTCGTCGGTCAGGGTGGTATCCAGCACCACCGTTACACCCCGGTCGGAAAGGGTGGTGTAGCCCTCCTTCTGTGCGGTATCAATCAGCAGCTCTTCCACGGTCAGGCGGACTTCCCCGTCCGTCAGGGCAAGGGCAAGGCTTCCCTCGGTGTCCAGCTGCTTTTTGGCGGCAGTACCGTCCAGCTCGCTTAACTTCTGGCGGATTTCTCCAATCCTTTTGCCATACTTCTGCCCCAAAAGCTTCAGCTGAGGCTTAAAGGTGTAGGAAACAAACTGAGAGGCGTCCTCCACAAAGCTTAACTCCTTGATGTTCAGCTCTTCCCGGATAATCTCACAGTACATCGGCTCCAAAGCGTGGTCCGCCTGGATATAAATATGGCCTAAGGGCTGGCGATTCTTCCGGTTGGCGGCGTTTCTGGCAGCGCGGCCCAGTACTACTGCCTGCAGAACCTCCTCCATGTCAGCCTCCAGTTTTTTATCAATCCAGCGTCCCTCTGCCTGAGGATAGTCACAAAGATGAACGCTTTCCGGCGCAGTGCCGTCATTGCAGCGAACAAGATTTTGATAGATATCCTCTGTCATAAAGGGGATCATAGGCGCGGCGGCTTTAGCCACTGTGACAAGAGCGGTATACAGGGTCATATAGGCGGCAATTTTGTCCTCGTCCAGATTTTGGCCCCAGAAGCGCTCCCGGCTGCGGCGGACATACCAGTTGCTCAGCTGGTCCACAAAATCCTGTAAAGTTCTTGCGGCTTCCGGCACACGGTAGGCGTCCAGGTGGCTGTCGGTCTCTGCCACCATACTGTTTAGACGGGACAGCAGCCAGCGGTCCATAACGGTAAGCTTACAATCCTCCAGCCTGTATTTGCCCGCATCAAAATCGTCGATATTGGCGTACAGCACAAAGAAGGAATAGGTGTTCCACAGGGTGGAAAGGAACTTGCGCTGGCCCTCTACCACTGCCTTGCCATAGAAGCGGCTGGGCAGCCAGGGGGCGGAGTTGGTGTAAAAATACCAGCGGATAGCGTCCGCCCCATAGGCTTCCAGCGCCTCAAAGGGGTCTACGGCATTACCCTTGGATTTGGACATTTTCTGGCCGTTTTCATCCTGAACCAGCCCCAAAACCAGCACGTTTTTGTAGGGCGCTTTGTTGAAAAGCAGGGTGGAAATGGCCATCAGGGAGTAGAACCAGCCCCTGGTTTGGTCTACCGCCTCGGAGATGAAATCCGCCGGGAACTGCTGCTCAAACAGCTCCTTGTTCTCAAAGGGATAGTGGTGCTGGGCAAAGGGCATGGCGCCGGAATCAAACCAGCAGTCAATTACCTCCGGAACCCGGTGCATCTCCTTGCCGCACTCCGGGCAGGGGATGGTTACAGCATCGATATAGGGGCGATGAAGCTCGATATCGTCCGGACAGTTGTGGGAAAGCTCCTTTAGCTCCTGAATGCTGCCAATGGCATGACGATGGCCGCATTCGCATTCCCAGATATTGAGGGGGGTGCCCCAGTAGCGGTTACGGCTGATGCTCCAGTCCTGGATATTCTCCAGCCAATCCCCAAAACGGCCCTTGCCGATGCTTTCGGGAATCCAGTTGACGGTGTTGTTGTTGCGGATTAAATCCTCTTTCACTGCCGTCATTTTAATAAACCAGGACTCTCTTGCGTAGTAGATGAGGGGAGTATCGCACCGCCAGCAGAAGGGGTAGCTGTGCTCAAAGCTGGGGGCGGAGAATAAAAGCCCCCGTTCCTTCAGGTTTTTCAGGATTTCCTTGTCGGCATCCTTACAAAAGGTACCGGGCCAGAGGGTTTCCTTGGTCATTTCGCCCTTGCCGTCCACCAGCTGAACAAAGGGCAGGTTATAATTGCGGCCCACCTTGGCGTCATCCTCACCAAAGGCGGGGGCAATGTGTACCACGCCGGTACCGTCGCTTAAAGTGACGTAGCTGTCACAGGTGACATACCAGCACTTTTCTTTGGGGCTGACAAAATCAAACAGCGGCTCGTATTCCTTAAATTCCAGCTGTTTGCCGGTAAAGCGCTCCAGCACGGTATAGCTGTCCTG
>CATJLA010000120.1 GCA_949741215.1 uncultured Oscillospiraceae bacterium | reverse complement strand
TATGTGAACCGGCTGGACAACATCGGTGCTGACGGTGTAAGCGTTGTAGCGGATATTGTCACCCTGTTTCAAAATTTTGACGTCAAGTGCAAGGTGCTTGCGGCAAGCTTTAAGAATGTGCAGCAGATCAATGACGTCGCGCTGGTGGGCTGCCATAGCGTAACAGCCAATGCCGACCTGCTGAAAGCGGCAGTTACCCATCCTATGACCGATAAGGCCATCCAGGGCTTTGACGCTGACTGGCAGAGCGTTTACGGCAGCAGCACCATCCTTAATTTTTAGACGTAAGTGGGCAGGTGGGTTGCTATGAGAAATTTACTGGGCGTAGATGTTGGCACTACGTCCCTTAAAATGACTTTATTTGACGAATGCGGTACGGTGCTGCAGTCTGTAAACCGGGATTACCTGCTGGAAACGGCCGGCGACCGGGTGGAATTTGAACCGGAGCGGTACTGGCAGATCTTCTCGGAGGCGCTGGCCCAAATCGCGGGGGAATTTGAAATCTCCGCAATGGCAATCGACACCCAATGTGAAACGCTGATTGTGGCGGATGAGAACGGGAGTCCTCTACGGAAGGCTATTGTGTGGCTGGATAACCGGGCCTCCCGAGAGGCGGAGGAGATAGAAGCCCACTTTGGCAGGCAGAGGATTTACGAGGTTACAGGGCAGCCGGAGGTTACAGCCACTTGGCCGGCCTGCAAGCTGCTGTGGCTTAAAAAAAATGAGCCAGAGGTTTTTGCAAAAATCAAAAAAGTGTTCCTTTTGGAAGATTATTTGATTTATAGGTTGACAGGTGAGTTTGTCACCGAAAAAACACTGCAGTCCTCCACCATATACCTGGATATCAACAAGGGGATATGGTGGGAGGAGATGCTGGATTACATTGGTGTAGACAGGAAAGCCCTACCCATGCTCCGGAACAGCGGTGAAAAAGTTGGGGATTACAAGGGCAGCTCCGTCGTTTTAAGCGCCATGGACCAGGTTGCGGGCGCTATAGGGGCGGGGGTGGTTCGTCACGGCGTTGTAAGCGAAATGACCGGCACTACCATGGTTATTTTTGTCCCCTGTGACGAAGTGCCTGCCTATCGTCCCGAGAGTAAAATCCCATGCCACCTGAATTATAACGGCCAATACTGCCTGCTTTCCTGGACACCTACCGCCGGAATTGCGCTGAAGTGGTTTAAAAACAATTTTTGCGAAAACTTTAATTTTAAGCAGCTGGACGACATGGCGGAGGGAATTTCCCCTGGTTCCGACGGCTTAACCTTTCTGCCCTATTTATGCGGCTCAGTGACTCCCAGGTACAATCCAGACGCTCGAGGCGCGTTTTTAGGCCTTACTATGGAGCATACCCGGGGGCATGCGGTGCGGAGCATTCTGGAAGCTGTTGCCTGTATGCTAAAGGAAAACTTGGATTATTTCGGCATTTCCTGCGAGGAGATACGGTCGATGGGCGGTGGGGCCGCCAGCGATTTGTGGTGCCAGATCAAAGCAGATTTAACGGGCAAGCGGATCGTGACGTTGAAAAACCCGGAGGCGGCGTGCCTTGGTTCTGCGATTCTCGCAGGGGTTGCAACCGGCGTTTATGATTGCGTGGAGAATGCCTGCAATGCTCTGGTGAAAACCGGCAAGGTGTATTTCCCCCAAGATGTGGGCTACGAAAAGGTATATGAAAGATTCTGTGCGCTGGAAGATCAATTCTTATAAAACGCTGTATTGTGAAGGGGGATGAGAGGGAAATGGACGTTAAAACCGTTCTAATCAAAAACAGCAGGCTTACGGTTGAAATATCCAGCTTTGGGGCTGAGCTTCAGTCAATAAAAAAGCAGGGAGTGGAATACCTTTGGAACGGGGACCCTGCGGTATGGGCTGGCAGAGCGCCGGTGCTGTTCCCCATCTGCGGCAGCCTAAAAGAGGGAAAATATGAGTATCAAGGCAAAGAATATTTTCTGGGGCAGCATGGTTTCGCCAGCAAATGTAATTTTGAAATAGAGCATTTATCGGAAGATAAGGCTGTGTTTTTACTGAAATCCACTGAGGAAACCAAGAAATCATACCCCTTTGACTTTGAGCTGCGGGTTTGTTACACCCTTGTGGATCATGCAATAGCCGTTACCTATTTCGTCACCAATAAAACGGATGGGGAAATGTATTTCTCTATTGGAGCCCATGAGGGTTATCTGTGCCCTGAAGGGATTGAGGACTATACGCTGTGCTTTGACAAAAAAGAGGATTTCCTCCATACCGAGGTTTGTGATGGCTTGCTTTCGAGAAATACCAAACTTTATGGGCAGGCTGCTGATAATCTGCCGCTAAAATACAGCTATTTTAATGAGGACGCATTGGTATTTTTGCAGTTAAAATCCAGAGCGGTAACGCTGAAAAATGGTAACAGGCAAATTCGAGTAGATTTTGAAGGCTTCGATTCTCTGCTTATCTGGACAGAAACGAATAAATATGGGAAATACATTTGCATTGAGCCCTGGCATGGAATGCCGGACTTTGTAGACGCTACCTCTGACTTCACCCAAAAGCCCGGGATTCACAGACTGAACAAGGGCGAAAGCGCTGAGCTAAAGCACACGATTGCACTGGAGAAGTAGAAAGGCGCTTGTTTTTCTCTCCACACAACACGCCGTTTTAGGGACGTGACAGCGCTTGTTGTTTATAGGCTTTCAGAATAAGCTTTCCTCATTTCTTCATACAAAAAGGACCGAACCTGAAAAGTTCGGTCCTTTTGGATTTTAGGGGAAATGCTTTTGCAAATCAGTTAGGCGCGACGTCCACAATAGAGCCAAAATGGGCTATTTTATAAATTTTTCCAGCAGCTTGGAAACCTCTACAACGTCAATAGGCTTGGCAATGTGGGCATTCATGCCGCTGTTTAGGCACTTTTGAACATCCTCCGCAAAAGCATCAGCTGTCATTGCAATAATGGGAATGTCGTGGTCTGGTCGGCTGGTCATGGCACGGATTGCTTCGGTTGCTTGATAACCGTTCATCACCGGCATTCGAATATCCATCAGGACAGCCTTATAGTAGCCCGGGGCGGAATTACGGTACATCTCTACGCAGATCTGTCCGTTTTCTGCCCAATCCAGCTTTAGGCCGATGTCAGTAAGCAAAGCCTCGGCAATCTCCCAGTTTAGGTCGTTATCCTCTGCCAGCAAAATTTGGGCCCCATGGAAATCGGTCTGCTGAGGCGGCAAAGGCACCAACTCCTTGTCAAAAGCCTCCGCAAAGGGGCGCAAACCGTAAAACAGGGTGGATTTGAACAAAGGCTTACCAATAAACCCGCTGACGCCAACTTGACGCGCACGATCCTCGATTTCGCTCCAGTCGTAAGAGGAAATCAAAATAATAGGCACTGCGTCCCCCAGAGTTCGACGAATTTCCCTGGCGGTTTCAACACCATCCATGCCGGGCAGTTTCCAGTCCAGCAAAATAATGTGGTAATCATCCTGCCGCTGGTGATGTTCCAACACCATTTTTACGGCAGTTTCGCCATCCAGTGCCCAGTCGGCAGTTACTCCTATAGACGAAAGTGCTGCCACCGTAGACTCGCACAGCATCCGATCGTCATCCACTACCAGCATGGTCCAATTGGGCAAAACCATATCGGCTTCCTGCTCTATAGCTTTCTGCAGATCCAGGACAACGTGGAACCGGCTGCCTTTCCCCTGCTCGCTTTGTACCTCAATGGTGCCGTCCATGGCGTCCACAATAAATTTAGTGATTGCCATACCCAAGCCGGTGCCTTCCGTTTTCTGCACTCTGGCGCCGTCCTCCCTGGTAAAGGAATCAAAGATTTTTGTTTGAAATTCTTTGGACATCCCGATGCCATCGTCCTCTACCTCTAAATGAACCCGAACGAAGTCGTCACCTTTAGAGGAAGGCTCCTGATACAGGGACAGAGCGATATGACCCTCATCAGGGGTAAATTTTACTGCATTGGAAAGAAAGTTCAGCAGCACCTGGTTCAGGCGTACACTGTCGCAAAAAACGCATTCGGAGATAATATCCCGCAGACGGACGTCAAAATTTTGTCGTTTTGCCTTTATCTGAGGCTGAATAATGCCCACAATGCCATCCAACACTTCCCGAAGAGAAACACGGTCCATATTCAATGTCATTTTGCCACTTTCAATTTTGGCCATATCCAACACATCGTTTACCAAACCCAGCAGATGCCTGCCGGAAAGAGAAATTTTTCTCAGGCAGTTTTGTACCTGCTGCGGATTGTCGAGATTGGCAGTGGCAATAGCCGTCATACCCACAATGGCGTTCATCGGGGTACGAATATCATGGCTCATATTGGAAAGGAACTCGCTTTTAGCGCGGCTTGCCAGTTCCGCTTTTTCTATGGCGGCTTCCAGCTCCTTCATCTGCTTTTTAGCAAGACGGAAGTAGCCTAAAAAGATCATCAGCATAATCAAAAGAATAGCTCCGCCGCTGAAAAAGGCCATCTGGAACCATTGGTTGCTCAGCTCGTCTACAATCACGTCCATCTCGCCATAGGGCATTACAGTAATCAGGTACCATTCGGAATAGGGCAGCGCGGTACAGTAAAGGTTCCGCCGCTCCCCGCTGAGCCGAAGCACCGTGGAATAGTTTTCCTCCTTCTCCATGGCGAATTTCAGCTCCTCCACGTAGCTTTCAGCGCTTTTGCCGTTCATGTCCCCAAAGGTCTCCCAGATCCTGTCAAAATAATTATCCCGGTAAGCGTCCGCGCTGCGGATGACAAAGCTGCCGTCCTTGCGGATAACATGAGAATACACCAGAGCGTTTTCTTCATCCAGGGCCAGTACCTTTTTAATATAATCGACTGTAATTCCCCCCACCAGTGCAGTGCACTCTTTGCCGTTGCGCATAGGATACACCGCGGAAATGCCCACCAGCACCAGGTCGGTCCCTTTACTGTCTGTTCCTACCGCTACCTTTTTCTCTCCATTATTCATGGAATGGAGAAAGGGCTCCGGGTCGGTTACCTGAACTTGATCCCCATAAATCATCTGGAAGGTACCGTCGGAAGAATAGAGGGCAAGGCACTCAAAGCCTCTGGCCTTGGCGCTGTAGGCAAGCCACTCCAAATAATCCTCTTTTTCGGCGGAATTGGTATTGATCAGATCCTCCATGTGGGACAAGCGGTAGTCAATGGTAGTTTCAAAATGCTTGGTAATCCGCTCGTTCATGCCGGTCATATAAACCGTGCCCAGCTCGCTCATAATCTCTGAGCTGATCCGGTTCATATAAAAGGCCAAAAAGCCAAAAACTCCCACACACAAAACCGCAGCGATCATAACGCTGCAAACTAAAAAACGTGTCGTTTTATTTTTCACACCGGTTTTCCTCCCGGCCGCAGTTTGCTTTGGACGTAAGCGCATGAATATCGTTTTGCGCTTACGTCCCGGCAAAATGCGGCTTTTTGCTTTTGTTTATAGGCCAAGGGATGCTTTCAGCTCGCCAATAGCAGCGGCAGCCTGCTGATAATCCTGCTTTACCTGATCAAGCAGAGGAACTGCCTCAGGTGTCCAGCCGTTGCGCAAAGACTCGGTTAAATTGCTGCTGGACTGCTGCAGCCGGGTAAAGCTCAGGTTCTGGCACATACCCTTGATGGTATGGGAGGCCCTGAACGCCTCCTGCCAGTTTTCCGCTTCCATAGAGCTGCAAAGAAGCTCGTAGCTTTTATCGTCAAGAAATTTCAGCACAAATTTTTGTACCAGACGCTCGCTGCGCAGGCGGCCTAAAACGTCGTCATAATTGCCATCCAGCGCTTGATAACACTCCTGTAAGGTCATTTTTAGTGGCCCTCCTTCAATTTATTGTAGCGGATTGCCGCTTCACGGTCTCCACCCTCGATATTTGAAATAGCGGAGAGCATTTCGCTCAACGAGGCATTATAGAAACGATACCGTCCCTTGCCAGAGCGCTTTACCGAGTATAACGCCTGATCCGCCGCATGGAACATCTCCTCATAATCGGTGCCCACTACCTCGGATTCAGCGATCCCCATACTGATAGAAATCTGGAAGTTCTCAAACTGGCCGGTAAGAGAGCCGTAAATACGCTTGACCACCGGTTCCAGCTCCTGCTGATACTCGAAAAAGATGAGGAATTCATCTCCGCCCACCCGAACAGCGATATCACTGCTGCGGATGCTTTGGAGGGCTTTTTCGGCAATATAAATCAGCAGCCTGTCGCCAAACAGGTGGCCATAATTATCGTTTGCCTGCTTGAAAAAGTCCAAGTCAAAAATCGCCAGGGCATATTTGCTGTCCGGCCGCAAAGCAATCCGCTCGGTAATCTGCTTTTTGGCGCTGGCGTGATTTACAAGTCCCGTCAACGAGTCATGGGTAGCCATCTGCTCCAGGTTGTTCAGCTTCACACGGGAGTCGTGGATATCCATAGCCTTACCGATAAACCCGGTATACAAAGGCGGTTCATCCTGGGTCCAGGTGGTTTTGATGATTACCTGGAACCACCTCTGCTCATTGTCAAAGTTCAGCCGCAGGTCCTGGGTAATCATGGGATTTTTGGGGGTGGCGCTGCGGATCGCCCGCAGTATTTTCTGCCAGTCCTCCTCCTTGGCCAAAGCCTTAACCCGAGGGTCGTTCAAGGGGTCCATGACGATTTCTTCCAACCCAAGCTTTTCCGCACCCCACCCGGTCAAGGTAACCATGGGAGGCGTTGTGGTATACTCGAACTGAATATCCTTGGTTAAAGCAGCAAAGAAGACATACTTCATCCGCTCGTGCTCCAGCAGATGCAACGTACGCTCGGAGGCGGTAAGCTCCCGATAGTGGAGCATTTCTCTGGCAGCATGCTCCCGCTCCCGATGATTGCTCTGTATCAAATTGCCGGCGTTTACGCCTTTTTTCAAGGTGGGAGAAATATCGGTCAAGCACTCCAGCAAAAGCGGGCTGAAGGAGCCGCATTCCCCATTCAAAATCATTTCCATGGCTTTTTCGTGGGGAATTTTCCCCTTATACGCCCGTTCGCTGGTCAAGGCATCGTAGACGTCCGCTACCGAAACTACCTGGGCGGAGATGGGGATATCGTCCCCCTTCAGCCCGTCGGGGTAGCCTTTGCCGTCATATCGCTCATGGTGCCATCGGCAAATTTCATAAGCCACCTTTACCATCTCCTCATCCTGATAGAAGGGCAGCTCCTCCAGCATGTTGGCGCCGATTTGGGAATGGGTTTTCATCGTATCAAATTCCTCTTTGGTAAGCCGACCAGGCTTGTTAAGGATCTCCTCCGGAATGGCAATTTTGCCGATATCATGCAGGGCAGAAGCTGTAGTAATCATGGAAATACGGTTCCAGTCCAGATTATAGCAATCAGCCTTTTGGGCCAACTGCTCCAGCAGCAGCTCGGTGATCACCCGCACACTGCGCACATGCTGGCCGCTTTCTCCATTGCGGAACTCCACAATATGGCCCAAAATCTCGATCATCAGGCTGCTTTGCTTTTCTTTTTCATAAATCTGTTCTGCCACCAGGTTTTCCAGGTTCTTCTGCTTAGTGTACAAAAAAATTGTATTGACCACCCGCCGGTGAACAATCAAAGCGTCAAAGGGCCGGCTGATAAAATCAGTTACCCCCAGCTCATAAGGACGTTCCACATGAGCGGAGCCACTTTCGGCGGAAATCATGATTACTGGCAGATCCTGAATCCAGCCGTTTTCCTTCATAATTTCCAGCACGCCAAAGCCGTCCATCTCCGGCATCACAATATCCAGCAGAACAAGAGAGTACTCCTCCCGGTGCATCTGCAGAATTGTCACCGCTTCCTTGCCGTTTTCGGCCTCAGCAATATCATACTCATCCCCCAGCATATCTGCCAGAATGGAACGGTTCATTTCAGAATCGTCCACTACCAAAATTTTCTGTCTGCGCTCCTGTTTTCCGTCTATTGGAAATCACCGTCCCTCTAAAAATAAACAGATCATTATAAAGTCCTAATGGTTATTCCCATTGTATCATGAATCCCCCAAAATGGCAAGTTGCTCCTATCATTTTCTATGCAAAAATCCGGTGGACATGACAGCTCTTTTTGTTCCCGGGCATCCCACCAACGCTGCTGCCTGCAGGAAAGCCCGAGACAATAAAGCGGCAGTCCTGTCCTGAAAAGGGGAGCACAAAAAGGCACGGCTAAATCCTATAAATCCCTACAAAAGGACGGTTCGGATGAGAAAAAAAGCGACCCTGCATCGTGTGACGCAAGGTCGCTTCTTCTATAGCATACTTATTGTCTTTTACAGGACCAATCACATTGCCCTACAATAACTCCCTACTTGCTTTTGATCGCCGCCTGTGCAGAGCTGTAAAGGTTGCCTTAATATCAGCCGTTCCAGTCAAATTAACATACCAATCAAAAGTGGTATCGGATGTCGGCGTTACCCTATATACAAATTGATTGATGACCTCCTCGCTTACCTTTGTGCCGCTGAAATCTATCATCCTATTCAGTGTGCTGATAATCCCATCTAATTCACGCCCTCGTTTCGGCTGTTCGTCATTGGGGGCTTGATTTAATTTATCCTGTAACTGCTGAATTTCGGTATCAATAGGCTTTCTCATGGCTTGATATTCTTCCTTTGACAACTCACCATCTGCCCGCATAGCAATCTGTCCTGCCTTTACACGCTCGGAAGTCTTACGGCTTTCTTCCTGTGCCAAAGTGGCCTAATTTTCTTTTTTTCATCTCTCTACTTGACAGGGGGCGGTTCAAATAACAATCAAAGCCGCTATTT
>CATJLA010000119.1 GCA_949741215.1 uncultured Oscillospiraceae bacterium | reverse complement strand
TCCAATTTCGGATAGGCAAGACATTGAATCAACTCACTTGCTGTAACCGCTAACAATTTGCCTGCAGGAAGATACAGCCACTTGCATGGGTCTGTAACTTCGGTGCTTTTTGTAAGCTCACATTCTTTGACAACACAATCTAAAAGCCAGATAATCATTTTTCCCTGTCCGCAAAATTCCCGAATTCGTTCTGTTTCCCGCTGTCTTACGATGTTCCAGTCCTCATTTGGAAAATCATAAATCAATTCAGATGTCCCGGATGAATCAAGTAAAATATCCATCGCATATAACAGATCGGCATCATTCAATTCTGACAGATAACTTTCATCTATGAAAACTAATCCATCCAGCATGCCACAATCTAATGTATATTTCATGTTCTACTCCTTTTTGGGCTAACAGTTATGTAAGTTTTATACTGGTTTAATATTTACTCAGCACTATTTCAAATCAACACAAAGGAGAATTGGGACTAAAATTTTAGAATTCCCGCAAAAAACGGAAAGTTGCAGTTACGTCCCAAAATGCAGGGACGGGAGTGCTGCTTAATTGTTCAGGTGCCGGAACTGAGAGTCATACAGCTCTTTGTAAATGCCGTCAATAGCCATCAGCTGACTGTGGGAGCCCCGTTCCTGGATGCCCTCTGCGGTGAGGACGATGATTTCATCAGCGTTTTTGATGGTGGAAAGCCGGTGGGCTACAATCAGCGTGGTGCGGCCCTTACAAAGCTCATCCAGGGCGTTTTGGATCAGGATTTCGGTGGCGTTATCCAGTGCGGAGGTGGCTTCATCCAGAATGAGGATGCGGGGATTTTTTAAGAATACCCGGGCGATGGAAATCCGCTGCTTTTGCCCGCCGGAAAGCTTGACGCCACGCTCACCGATGTAGGTATCATAGCCGTCAGGGAGGGTCATAACGTAATCATGGATATTGGCCCGCTTGGCCGCCAGCTCAATTTCCTGCTGGGAGGCATCCAGATTACCGTAGGCGATGTTTTCCCGGATGGTGCCGGTAAACAGGAAGACGTCCTGCTGGACGATGCCGATATTGTGGCGGAGAGATTCCCGGCTCATGCGGCGGATGTCTATGCCATCAATAGAGATAGCGCCCTCGGAAATTTCATAAAAGCGAGGGACTAAGTGGCAGAGGGTAGTTTTGCCGCCGCCGGAGGGGCCTACCAGGGCCACAGTGCGGCCGGGACGAATATCCAGATTGATATCGTGGAGGATTTGGATATCTTCTCCCTCCTTACCCTGCTCGCCGTATGTAAAGCTGACATGGTCAAACCGAATGCCGCCCTGCATTTGCTGAGGAGTAACAGTAAGGGCGGTGGGATCCTCCTGCTCGGGCTGGGCGTGGATCAGCTCGTGAAAGCGGCGGAAGCCTGTCATACCGGACTGGTACTGCTCGATGAAGGAAATTAAAATGCGGATAGGCGATAAAAACAGGTTGATAGACAGGAAAAATGCTGCCAAGTCGCCAAAATTGATGATACCGTAGTAGGTGAACAAACCGCCGGACACCAGCACTACAGCATTCAGCAGATCGGTGATAAAGGTAGTGCCGGAGTGGAATTCCGCCATGGCTTTGTAGGCCTTGCCCCGAGCTGTGCGGAACTCGTTGTTGTTCCGCTGGAATTTTTCCACCTCGTATTCCCCGGTGGTAAAGGCCTTGGAGACCCGGATGCCGGAGATGCTGTTTTCCAGCGTAGCGTTGACCTCGGCCACCTTGACCCGAGTTTCAGTAAAGGCATTGGACATTTTTACCCGCTTTTTCATGGCAAACCAGACTAAAAAGGGCAGAAAAGCGTAGATAATCAGGGTAAGCAGCGGGTTGATGGTGCACAGATAGATGCAGGAGCCAACAAGCATGGCCGCCGCGAGAAGCAGCCCCTCCGGCCCGTGGTGGGCAAGCTCGGAGACGTCCATAAGGTCGTTGATAATGCGGGACATGATGGTGCCGGTTTTGTTTTCGTCATAGAAGGAGAAGGGCAGCTTTTGCAGGTGACGGAATACATCCCGGCGCATATCCGCCTGCATCCCTACGCCAACAATATGGCCATAGTACTGGATGAAATAGTTCAGCGCCATTTTTACCAGGTAGATGAGCAGCAGCGCCACGCCCCATGTAATCAACAGCCGAAGCTTTTGGTTGGGGATGAAATCGTTGATCATGCTGCGGGTGATGATGGGATAAAAAAGGTCACTGACAGCAACCAGCAGCGAAGCCAGCATATCCAGAAAAAACGTTTTTTTGTAGGGCTTGTAGTAGTGGATAAATTCCCGTATCATTTTGTCAATCCTCTCTTTTTTCTGACAATATATATGCAGTACCTTTTTATTATAATTGAAAATCCCTGCTTCTGGCAAGTAAATTTCTTAAATAAAAATTATAATTGTTGTGGGACATCAATGAGCTTTGTGCCCAATAATTGCTTTGCAGGCATTTCTTATGGAATAGCAGCAAAAGACGAGTAAAAATAATTATTTTTACTCGTCTTTTAAGGGAAATAATTGATTTACAACTTATTCTTTTCCAAAACCAAGACTCAAAATGCGGTGAAAAGGAAGAAGCCCATCATAGCCGCGCCGTACAGCAGGATAAGGATCAGAGGAACAGTAAAGCTTGTACGTCCTTTTTGCGCCAAGGGAAGGGTTGGGTCCTGATGCTGCTGCACAATAGGGGGGATGTCCTTACAGGCCTTGCGCATATAAAACCAGTTGGCAAACATGGAACAAAAGATCCGGAAGCCTAAAAGGGCAAAGTTGACGATCTGGGTGGCGCGGTTCAAGCGGTTGGTGGCGGCAATTACCTCCGGCTGAGAAAAGACAAACCGCTGAATTTCCGTAAGCTCAGAGGAGAAAATGGTGAGGCTTTCACTAACTGTGGGAGCACTGGAGGCCTGCATGGCGTTACTGACAGCGGAAACAAAATCCAGAGTAGGGCCGGTGAGGAATACCAGGTAAATAGCAAGGAATACCCCCAGCAGGATACCGCCGACCAAGTACATTTTTCGGAAAAAATAGTAGAAAAAATGGAAGAAAAAGGCAGACCAGTTCCAGCCGAAATTGCGGCCCCGCTGGGCCATATCCTTGAATTTGGGCAGGAAATAGTAGGAGTTCGGGCCTACATACAGCACCATATCTTTGGCGGAAATTCCGTTGATTTCATCCTCCGCCGAGAGACCGCCGTAAGGGGTGGTGAAGGGCGGAAAAGGAATGGGCGGAGGGGTTTGCTGCTCCTGCTGATAAAATTCCTGTCGGGAGGCTTGCTCCGGCGGGTTGAGCTTGGTGCCGCACAGCTGGCAGAAGATAGCCCCGTAAGGATTTAAGGTATTGCAGGAGGGACAGCGGAGGGAGGCCTCGCCGTCAAACTTGGATTCATTTTGTTCCCCCCAGCTTTTGGGCTGCTGTTCTGTCCACTGATGCCCCTGAACGTGTTTTTCTTCTAAAGCGCAGTGGTTTTCCTGTAAATAGCATGCCCGGTGATGGGGCGCACCGCAGATAGGGCAAACCACTACGTCGTCCTGTTCTTCAAAAAGTTTGCCGCAGGCAACACAGGCCTGACCGGTATATTTTCCCATAGTAACAACCTCCATATGCCGCGGGTTGAAAGGGGCGGCGCTTTTGTGTCCTATATTTCTTCTATTATAATCAGTTTATTCGGGAAAAGCAAATAAAAACAGAAAAAGTTTACAAATTCCAGCAAAAGATCAGGCAGAATAGGGGAAATACCTTTACAAAGGCAATAAAAACGCATATAATAGGTAAAGTATGGCACAGGCTTTTGGCTGCGGTGACGTCGTGATAGCTTTATTACCTGCCGCTTTTGTGGGGGCGGTTTGCCGATCGGCGCAGTTACGTCTAAAAACAACAGTAAAAATAGAAATGGAGCGGAATAATGGTAGAGTTTGAAGAGCTGAAGCAGTTGCTGTCCGGCTTGAAAAAGGAGCTGGAGGAGCTTTATGATTCCTTGGGCATTGAGCATTTGAAGGGACAGCTGCCGGAGCTGGAGGCCCGGGCGGCGGACCCTTCCTTTTGGAATGATATGGAAAATTCCCAGAAGGTGCTGCAGAAGACCAGCCAGATTAAGGATAAAATAGGCACTTATGAGAAGCTGTACAGCCTTTATGAGGATACCCTGACCATGGTGGAGCTGGCGCTGGAGGAGCAGGACAGTTCGATGTATGAGGAGCTGAAGGCCAACTGTGATCAGATAGAAAAGGAGCTGGAGGAGCTGAAGCTTTCCACCCTGCTGATTGGCGCCTATGACCAGAAAAATGCGATTTTGTCCTTTCATGCCGGGGCAGGCGGGACAGAGGCGCAGGACTGGGCCCAGATGCTTTACCGGATGTACACCCGCTGGGCGGAGCGCCACGGCTTCCAGGTAAAGCTGCTGGACTATCTGGACGGGGATGAGGCGGGAATGAAAAGCGCTTCGGTGATGATCCGGGGGGAAAATGCTTATGGGTATCTCCGGTCGGAGATTGGGGTACACCGGCTGGTACGGGTTTCACCCTTTGACGCCTCCGGGCGGCGGCATACCTCCTTTGCTTCCCTGGAGGTAATGCCGGAGATTGAGAACGACGAGTCCATCGAAATCCGAGACGAGGACATTGAGATGCAGGTCTACCGGGCCAGCGGCGCGGGCGGCCAGCACGTCAACAAGACCTCCTCCGCGGTGCGCCTG
>CATJLA010000118.1 GCA_949741215.1 uncultured Oscillospiraceae bacterium | reverse complement strand
GGCCATCTCGCTGATGGGCATGGGAGTCCGCACGCCGGCCACGACATCCTCGCCCTGGGCGTTGGTCAAAAACTCGCCGAACAGCTTCTTCTCACCGGTAGCGGGGTTTCTTGTAAATGCGACGCCAGTGCCGGAGGTATCACCCATATTGCCGAACGCCATCATCTGCACATTTACAGCGGTACCCCAGGAGTAAGGGATGTCGTTATCCCGGCGGTAAACATTGGCCCGTGGGTTATCCCAAGAACGGAACACAGCCTTGATGGCGCCCATCAGCTGCTCCTTGGGGTCAGTGGGGAATTCCTCGCCGATCTTGGCCTTATATTCTGCCTTAAACTGGGAGGCCAGCTCCTTCAGGTCGTCAGCAGTAAGCTCTACATCCTGGGTAACGCCCTTTTCCTCCTTCATCTTATCGATCAGCTGTTCAAAATACTTTTTGCCAACCTCCATCACAACGTCAGAATACATCTGGATAAATCTCCGGTAGCAGTCCCAGGCCCAGCGGGGATTTCCCGACTTCTTCGCCATAACCTCTACAACCTGCTCGTTCAGGCCCAAATTCAGGATGGTATCCATCATGCCAGGCATAGAAGCTCTTGCGCCGGACCGTACCGAAACCAGCAGCGGGTTCTCCAAATCGCCAAACTTCTTGCCGACGATCTTCTCCATCTTGCCCACATACTCCATAATTTCGGCCTGAATCTCATCATTAATCTTCCGGCCGTCCTCGTAATACTGGGTACAAGCCTCGGTAGTAATGGTAAAGCCCTGAGGAACAGGCATCCCCAAATTTGTCATCTCCGCCAGGTTTGCACCCTTTCCGCCCAGCAGCTCCCGCATCTTACCGTTGCCCTCTGAGAACAGGTACACATACTTTTTGCTCACAAATACAACCTCCATCTGTTTACTGGCTTTTCCTCCGGTGTGCCGCAAACCAAACTTTTCCCGTTCCGTTTGCCGGAAAAGCATCCTTCAACCGGGGCTTGTCTGTTTTTTCACAAGCTCTGGTCTGTTACCTTTTCATTATACCAAAATTTTGAAGGATTTCCATATCTTTCTGCAAATTTTTTTGGAAAATAGGAAAAAATTTTTATATTTTTTTCAAAATTGCAGCAAGAAATGCAGAATTCTCTTGAAAAACCCCGGAGTACTGACATATATTAGTATAGACAGCTTTTCCTCTTTCCACCATAGAAAAAACGTGCGTCACATGGAAAAATCAACAATCCGCAAAAATTTTAGCAAAAAAGTAAAGCTATTTCAAACCCTTATGACGAAAAAATCCACAGCAACATTCCAATCGTTCCTACAAGGAACGTACATCCACTATTCCCTATTCACTCTTACTTTTTACTTAAAGAAGGAGGATTCTACCAATGAATCAAGCATCATCAGCTCTTGCAGCCCTTATTTTGGCGGACGTCCCGGTATCTGCGCCTTCTGCCTCTCCCAAAGCCCTGTGGGAAATCCTGTTCCGCCCTTCCCTGCTCTGGCAAACTGCCGCCTGCAGGGAAGCAGGTATTGCCCCGGAGCACACCGTTGCTGTCTGCGGCCCCTTCCGGCAGCAGCTTGCCCCGGTGCTGGGGGACCATGGACAGCCAGCCGGTTCCCTTCGGGAAGCGGCGCAGCGGCCCGACGTCCAAAAGGCAAAAGCGTTGCTGATAACCACTGTAAACCGCCCTCTGTTGGATGAAAACGCTATCACCGCTGCCCTTACCGTGCTGCAGGCACAAAACGCCGCCGCTGCCGCCGTGACGGTACAGCAAAAGGAAGCCGGCGCATTGTGGATTACCCCTCAAGCCCTGGAAGCCGCCCTGAAAGCCTTGGGGGAGCAAGGCGTCCCCTTTACCACCGGCAGCCTGCTTGCAGCAGTTTCCGCCGCAGGAGAGCGTGTTGCCTCAGCGGAAGCGCCCAACCCGGACCTGCTGCTGGAGATGACCAACCGTGCCGCCCAGCTTCTGCTAAATGAAACCGCACGCGGGGCTGTGATTCAGTCCCTGCTGGAGCATGGCGTCTCCCTCCTCTCCTGGGACGGCGTGTTGATCTCTCCAGATGCCACTATCGGCCCGGATACGGTGATTTACCCCAACACTATCGTCAAAGGCAGCTCGGTTATCGGCGCCCGATGCACCATTGGCCCATCCTCCATCATTGACAATAGCGCTATTGGCGATGATTCCACAATCCTTTCCTCGGTTGTAGAGAATTCGGAGCTGGGCAGCGGGATAACCATGGGCCCCTTTGCCCATACCCGCCCCAACAGCCATATAGGCAACGGGGTACATCTGGGCAACTTCACGGAGATCAAAAATTCCACCATTGGAGACAGAACCGCTGTCTCCCACCTTACCTATGTAGGCGACAGCGACGTAGGCCAGGGGGTAAACTTTGGCTGTGGCTGCGTCACGGTAAACTATGATGGCATGAATAAGCACCGCACCACCATCGGGGATCACGCTTTCATCGGCTGCAATACCAACCTGGTAGCCCCGGTTACCGTAGGGGTGCAGGGCTTCACCGCTGCCGGCTCCACCATCACGCAGGATGTCCCTGCCGGCTCTCTTGCTATCGAACGAGGCAGGCAGGTTGTCAAGGAAGGGTGGAGTAAGGGAAAAATCAAGCTGAAGTAAGAGGAACACTCCCACAGGGAATGTTTAGAATAGAGAAAAAAGCTGCCATACCAAACAAGACCTTTCTCTGCCGAAAAAAGAACGATTGTTTCACGTGAAACATTTTTCAAAAAAGGATGTGCATCTTTCCCGCAGGCATAGCCAGGAAAATAAGGAAGGCACAAGAAAACTTAGAGCAACTATCTTCATGGCAGCTTGAAACCACGACACACCAACTGCACCAAAAGCAACCGCGACGTCACCGCAAAACCAAAGCCCCGCCGCATTTTAATAAATGCAGCGGGGCATATCATAGCAAAGCACCATTTCAATCACTCCCCAAAGGGAGCGTACCTCCACTATTCACTATTCACTCTCACCTATTACTTTTACTTGTAGTATTCTTCATAACGCTTGCCATAGTAGCGGCCATAGTACTTGCCATAGTATTTACTGCTCTTGCGGCGGTCAACCTTGTTCAGCACTACCCCCAAAATTGGGCAGCGGGTGTTGCGCATTTTTTCCACAACCTCCTGGGCAAGCCGGTACTTAATCTGCCCTGCAGAAATCTCGATAATAGTACCGTCACACATAGGAGCAACCACAGCAGCATCAATAACCATGCCAATAGGTGCGCAATCCACAATAACGTAATCAAACACCTTACGGGCAGCCTTTAACAAGCTGGCCATGCGTTCCCCTGCCAGCAGCTCCACCGGGTTGGGGGGCACAAAGCCGGCAAAAATCACCGCCATACCCGGAGTTTCGGTTTCATAAACGGTAGATTCCATGTCACACTGGCCAGAAAGGTAGTGAGAAAGACCGTAATAGCTGCTACGTCCCGAAACTACTTTGCTGTGCAGCACTGATTTCCGCAAATCAGCATCCACCAGCAGCACTGTTTTTCCTTGCTCGGCAAAAGAACGGCAAAGATTCAGCACGGTGGTGGATTTGCCCTCACCGCTGATAGAACTGGTGAACAAAATCACCTTTTTTTCAGTGCCACAAAACTGCAGGTTTGTACGAAGGGTTTTAATTTCCTCGTTAATTTCATAGGGCAGCTCGGTATGTTTTAGAACAACATGGGTGGGCATACGTGCCGACTCTGCTTCCGGCATTGCCATAACCTCCCTTTCCTTATGGAAGAATCACGCTGAGTGGGTTTTCCTCTGCCACCATTTGGGCGTAGGGCCTGCCCCTCTTTTTTTCCAAATATGCCCCGCAGGCCGCTAATTCCGGCGGACGGAACTGCAGCCCATGGGCATCAGACGCCACTACGTCAATCAGATCCTCTTTTATCAGCTTTTTGCAAAAACGCTTCACTTTGCTGCCATCCCGCCCCAAAATACTGCCTGCATTCACCTGAATCCAGGCGCCTGACCGCCGGAGTCTGTCCACAGCATCCAGTTCATCCCAAACAGCGTCGTAGCGCTCCACATGGGCTACCAACACCTGAAAGCCTGCCTGCTGAACTTGAGCAATTCGCTGGCAGATGACATCCATCGGGTGGCGGGTGGAAAATTCCAGCAGCAGGGTATTGCCTTTTCCCAAGGGGCACAGGGCCTCCTGCTGCATTTTGTCCAAAAACTCGGAATCACAAAAATACTCTCTGCCCAGATACAACCGAAGCTCCGGCCAGCGACCGGCAGCTTCCTCCTGCAGGCGAACAAACTGAGCCTCAACTGCCTGCTGGCTGGTTTCAAACATCGCCGACCTCCAGTGAGGCGTTACACAAATGGTTCTCACACCTTGGGAAATCTGCTCCTCCAACAAAGCGCAGGCCTCTGTAAAATGCTCCGCACCATCGTCCACATAGGGCAAAAGATGGCAATGGATATCCACCAGGTTCATTGATCGGGCCTCCTGTTTATATAAAGCATCCTCAAGCCTGCCGGTAAAAAAGCAGGCCTGCTGCGTTTTTTCAAAAGAAAGGGCCACCCCAGGGGGCAAAGGCTCGCTCCCCGGGGCAGCCCTTTGTTTGGCGCAGGGCTATAGGGACGTCATTTCGTCCCACACAGCCCTTAATGCAATGCAAGCATTACAGTACGCCGGCTACCAGAGCAGCAGCTACGGAAGCTGCACCAGTGTTAGGCGCAGTTACCACAGGGGTGCTGTCGGTAGGGGTCTCGGAAGCAGCAGTAGCTACATCCGCAACCATGATGGTTACCGGAGACAGGCTGGTGAAAGTAGCCTTAACCGAACTTGCGCCAGCCTTAGAGGTACCAACCAGTTCCCAGGATTTGTCTTTCTTCTGATGGAAAACCAGAGCTCTCTGATTTGCCTTCAGCTTAGGAAGACTAAAAGTGAGTACCAGGGGCTCCTCAGCGGTAGGTACGCGGTCAGCCTTCAGGTTGAAGCTGGAAATCGGAGTTGCAGAAGCAACATCAACGATTCTGTTTAAACCCTCAGCGCCATCGATAGAGGCAACATTGGCAACCAGCTTTTCGGTGGTCATTGTTTTGGCCTCGGTCTCTGCAACAGTCTTACCAGCGACAGTGGATACTTCCAGATTGAAAGTAACCTTACCGGAGGTAACAGTACTAGGAACAGAAACATCGCCGTCTGCCTCGACTCTCTCAACAGTAACACTGTCGGGAGCCTCGGTAACACTACCAGCAGCAAAAGCAACAGCACTCATGCTCAGGGCCATAGCAGCGGCAACCACCATGCAAAGCAGCTTTTTCATGACAAACTCCTCCTTTCTCCCGTATTTATTTATTAACAGCCCGAAGGCTATTAATCAAAATTCACAGTCCCACTGCCATTATAGGCTTTTTTATGGGACGTAACCGGTCTTTCCGGCTTTCTTTCTCTTATTTTCGGCCTTTTTTTCCGGGAGGAAACCCCTCCCCGCAAAAAAAGAGAAGCAAACAGAAATCTTTATTCCACCGGCTCATAAAACAAGTCCAGTATCAGGTGTTGGAGAGCAGCCTCGTCCACATAATACTCGTCATGTTCCTCGCCCTCCCGATCTTCCCCGGGCAGCTTCAGAACCTGGCCGATCAGCTCATAGGTAGCCAGGTCATACAAAATATCCGCATCCAGGTCGGTATAAAAATAGGGCTGAGCGGTTTCCATCAAATTCGCCATCCTGCTTTGAGAAAGGCTTGAAAGCTCCTGATATACCGCTTTGGCAAACCAAGTCTGGCGTTCCATCCGCTGGTTGTTACTGCCAGCCTGAGAGGTATCCCGATACCGCACAAAGCGGGCGGTTTCCGCTCCTGTCAAAGTAACCTGGGCGCCTTTGGTATAAGCAGGGTCGATCATGGTGTAATCCTCCGGCATGGTTACGGTAAAGCCGCCTAAAGCGTCCACCACTACCTCAATGCCGTCCATGGTCAGGGATAAATTGCCGTTTACCGGCAGGTTATATAAAAGTCTGGATACCGTATTGCTCATCAGCCATTGGCTGCGCCTGGGGCTGCTGCCAAAACTGTACTGCAAAGCAATTTGCATTTGGTCGGTATACAGAAATTTATCGTTAATATCGTAAACATCCACATCCGTCATGGTATCTCGAGAGATTTCCAGCGCCTGCACCGTATGGTTGGTATCATCTACCACCAACAGAACTGCGGTATCTGCCCGGCCCCCATGGTTAAACTGGCTTTGGACGTAATCGGAAGTCGTGTAATCGGCATTATCCACACCGCAAAGCAGCACGGTCCGCAAATCATCCCGGCGACGGTAAGTGATGCCGTTGCTGGTCAAGGTGTCCCAATCCGTATCCTTTTCCGCCATAGAGAAGTTCTCCCCCAGCTTCCGGGTTACGGTGGGGCGGCTCTCCTTATAAATAATCCCGCCAATCGCCATACCGACAAACACTACGGCTAATGTAACGGCCCACACCAAAACCTGCTTCTGCCTGCTATTCATAAACACGTACCGCCGTTACTAGGTATCGGTATTCTGTTTCAAATCCAAGGCAGGTGCTCAAGGTAATAATCTGATCCTGAGCACTAACATCCACATCATCTAGGATATGATTGTTCATATTGCGAACCTCAGTGGAAAGGCTGTCCAAAAAGGCCTGGCGATCCACCATGCTGGTATCGTCATAATAATAAGGAATCAGCTTATTGCTGTATACCACCGCGGCAAAAATCCGATAGGTAAGCTCCTCCTCCGGGGTGTAGATCTTAACCGTACGGTGATCCTGCAAAAAGGACTCATCCCGAAAATATTCCAGGCTGCCGAACATGGAAAAATCCGGCGCATCATGACCATAAATCAGGGTATTAAAGCCGGAAAAATCCTGGGGCGTCCCTGTTTGGGTGTAAATGGAGCCCGGGTATTTCGCCTGATCATCATAGGTGTGCATCAGGTAATAATCTGTCTCCGTGGGATGCTGTAAAATCGGGTAAGAAATATCTGTACCGGGAATATCCAGCCAGGCATATATATGAGAATTGATGGCCTGCAAAGCCTCAAAATCCAAATTCTGAACATCAACCTGCAGTCCCGTCCCGGAAGACGAGCTGCCGCTACCGGAAACCTCAGAAGAAGAGGACGAACTGCCGGAAGAGCTGCTGCCGGAGGAAGTACTTTTGGATTGAGACGAGCTTTGCTGTGAAGACGAGCTGCTGGAAGAAGACTCCAGCTCCTCGGGATTCTTGTAGGTAACCGTATTGCGGTTCTGTTCCGCGACGAAAAAGGCAACCAAACCCAATGCCAAAACAGCAAGAACAGCGCAACAGATCACCAGCGTCTTTTTTTGCTTTGGGTTCATACCCTTTTCCCCCTTTGTTTAGTGACGAGCCTCCGCTGGCGCTCCGGCGCTGCCCCGGGCAGACCTGCGCCCGCTTGAGGAAGAACCGGATGATTTCTTTTTCTTCTGCCGGTTAATGCTTGTACTTTTTTCCTCCTGATCATGCTCCAGAGGAATTTCCGCAATGGTGTTCAAGCCCAGATACTTGGTTACGTCATCGCTGCTGGTAATCGTATCATCCAGCAGGTACAACAGCAGGATCACACCGGCTACCACCACAAAGGTAAGCATTCCGCCAATAGCCATATTCTTCAGCAAGCTTGGGCTGCTGGGCCTGGTAGGCACAACCGCCTGCTGCACCAAAGAGGGCTTATCGGTACTCATTACCTCTGCCACCTGCTGCCGCAATCGGTCTGCCAGCGCGTTGCTGATATCAGCCGCTAACTGCGGGTCCGGATTCTCCACTGTAAGCTGTAAAACCCGAGAACCGCTGGGATTATTGATGGTAAGGCTTTCCAGCACATCCTCATATTCCGCATCCAGCTGGAGGGTTTCGATCACGTCCTCAATTACCTCTCGAGTGGTGGCAATAATCTGAAAGTCCACCGTCAATTGGGTACCAATCTGCAGATCGGTCAAAGAGGTAATGCTGGTAGTTTTAGAGTAGATATAAATCATCGAAGTCGCCTGATACTGCGGCGTAATAAAAACCTTAGTGATCAGCCCGGCGGCCATGGCGCCCAGAATCAAGCTGGCAATCAAAACCGTCACCTTGCTCCACAAAACGTGGAACAGCTCCAGCAGGTCAATTTCGCCCTCATCCTGTATCTGGGGGGCGGGTTTTTCCATTTGTTCCTGCATATCGCAACTCCCTTGCAAATTTTTATATCCATTCATCACTGCGCCTGATCTGCCGGCGGGCACTGCCGTCAACCCACATCGGTTCTTTGGTGCAACAAAGAACCAGGCCTTTTATTGTACAATAAAAGCTGCGCCCTCCTGCATTTTAGGCTTTTGCCTACAAAAAAGAAAAAAGGGACACACTAATTTTCTTGTGCTAAACCCCTTAAAACATAGCTTTGTGCTTTATAGAATACACTATTCCCAGGATTTTGTCAAGACAATATCCCCCTTTACGGGCACTGGCTTTTTGACAAAAGTGCGTGATTTTCGTCCGCTTTCTTGTGCAGTTTTTTACCCTCTTTTATGGCAGACGTCGGATCGTCCGGTTTTTTCTTTCTGTATCAGGGTAAACAATCCGCGTAATAAAGCCATTTTATAGGTATTTTGCAAATTCTTGTTTGAAAAAACACAGGGAATTTTTGCTATTTGCCGCGGTTCTTTCTGCCGTTTTTCCTTGGACTGGGCCGTCAGATTTTTTCGCAAAAAAGCAAAAAGTTTTCGCCTGCAACAAAAGCAGCAGTCTTTCTGCTGCGGAAAACTCTCTGGCGAAAATTTCGCTTACAGCTTTCGTTTTTGTTCCTTTTCCTCCAGGGGTTAGAGAACTTACCGCTGCATTTTTCGTCCAAAAGGCCCTGATTTTTACGCAAAACAGCCTCCATTTACCTTAAAAAGAGGGATTTTGGTGCAAATTTTCCAACAAAAGCAAATGATATGATATCTTTGTTACATGTTGAGAGATTGTGGTATCACAAATAATCCTGTAATACCTGAAAAGGAAAAAGCACTATGTAGAAACATAATGCGTGCATTTTAGTTGATTGGTAAATATGATAAACGAGACTTTACTTAAGCCTTGGTGGAAGACAAACTTTGAGTTTTCTGGTTTTATTCACAACAATTTTCGAGATGAACGAGTACGTCAAACACTTTGTGCATGGATATGTCAAGATAACGATAAAGAACCAGCTGGAGATGAAGTTCGGTCCCAACTATCCAAACATATCCGATATATCGTTCATCGCATTTATATAAATAAAAATTCCCCTACAAAAACTTGGACGATTAGAGAATCCAAGAGATGATGAATTTTTTGTCATTGAACGAGCTCCTATATTTTACGAACCAGAAAATATTCAAAAATTGAATATAATTTTGCAGAATAGCGCAATTTTAGGCAATCAAGGTGTAGAAAAAACGGACCACAGAATTACATTAAGGAGTAATTATTATGCGTAAAAGAAAAAGGAGTCCGGTTTGCCCCTACTGCGGCAGTCCCGCAGTGCTCTATCCGGACAGCTATGTTCATAAAAACGCCGGCAGGGGTCGGTATCTGTATGTCTGCTCCCATTACCCAGAGTGCGACGCCTATGTATCCGCTAACGAAAAACAAAGGAACCGATGGTCACCCTGGCTAATGGAGATCTGCGACATAAGCGGATCGAAGCCTACAGGGCCTTTGACCAGATCTGGCGCAGCCGGATCGTGACCCAGGCGAACGCCTACCGGTGGCTGCTGGAAAAATACAGCCTGCGGGAAGATCAGGCACATATCGCCTGCTTTTCGGACTACATCTGTGACGATCTGATACGGGAGTGTCAAAAGGCCCTGCGGGCAAACCGGATCGCAAGCTGACAATAGGAAAGGGAGGTTTCACAATGAAAATAACTTTGGAGCAAAAAGACCTGGTTATCCAGAAACATGGGCTTAGTAAATGAGGTGATTTACTACCGTATCAAACGGATCCCCGGAAATCCCGATCATGATATGGAGAATTTGCAGCAGATCGGCTGGCTGGGACTATGCTTGGCGGCGCAGGGCTATGACGACATTCGTCCGTTCCTCGCCTATGCCCGGGAGATGATCTGGCACCAGCTGCTGCACCACTTTAAGAGCCTGAACCGCAACCCTAGGACACTTCCCATAGAGGATGAAAATACAGATGGTCTCTCCTTTGGCGACATCTTGCCGGACAACGCCAATGTGGTTCATAAAGCGGAAAACCGGATGAACCGTGAAAGACTTCGGGCATTAGAAGAGCAGTATCAGGGCACTGTCCGAAAGGGGATCCACGCCATGGGACTCAAGCTGGATGGGCTGTCTGGAGAGGAGATTGCCAGGCTCTATCATGTGAAACCAAACCATGTCAGCGCATGGATTTCCAGGACCCAGCAGCGTCTTAGGAAGGATCATACTACTGAATCCAAAGCGGCTTGTCTGCATAAGACGCAGCAGTTTCATATTGCCATGTTCGAACTGGATTTTGACCAAACTCTGGACCGGCTCCTTTTCCGCAGATTAATGATACGGGGCCAAGGATTTACAGATTTGGCTGCCCTGTACAATCTGCTGAACGGAGTGTACCTGGCTCCTGTCAGGCTTTCGCTTTTCCAGCGGATAGCAGGTTTCTTTCAGGTGCTGGTAGAAGGGTATCCGTTTCGTCTTGCCCAACACATATTCGGCCCGGACAGGCTGAGTAATGAGGAAAAGACTGTCTAAATGCCTTACCTGCAGATAGAGCCACCGAGCAAATTGGATTTGCTCCATTTTCGGATCAGACACAGCAGATCCTTGCCACAACGGCCAGTCTCTATTTGAAGAGAATGGTGATTTTTGAGCGCAGATCGCAGGAAATCAGAAATATAACCTTAAAGACACTTTTGCAGGCAAATCACTTTATTAATTGTTTTTGTAAAATCTTCAGACAAATATATAGACTATTTTGGATAGGCGTCCAAAAATCGAAATCTGAAGAACTTGCTAATCGCTAATCTGGAACAGATGCCGTTCCAGATTAGCGATGCTGTAGCAAGGAATTACCTTTACCTCAGCTTGAATTCTTTCTTCAGGGCACATCATATACTAGTAGGACTTGGATGGGAGAATAAGGCTTTTTCTTTTCCTTCTGCATAAACATGCCCAGCCCGCGTATGACATAAAACAGGTCTTCAGGTCGGTACATTATTTTAGACAATGCCACAGCTTTACCTATTCAAGGTCAGGATTATGACAACGCATATTCTGGATTAGTATTAGTTTCTTCTGTGTATTGCTGGGGAGATTGTGAGGACTCTGAAACTGACAGATCAGGGATTCTACACTTTCATCCCAGTACATCTATCAGAAGTAAATAAATATACAACCGACTTTTGCTGTTCTTCCGGCTGGCCCTACTAATGCTGTATTTCTCTGGATACCCCATTAGTAATTACTCATATACCGGTCTTGCGTTATACTCTAACTCACTAAAGATGGAAATTACCACTGAAAATATCCACTATCATTTAATTGCAATGACCCTATCCGCTTTGGCCACCGCTGACTGCTGGTGAGAGATGATGAGCACCGTCCTGCCCTGCATGAGTGCCTCAATCGCCTGCAGTACCTCCTTTTCCGATTCGCTGTCAAGTGCAGAGGTGGCCTCATCAAGTAACAGAATAGGCGCATCCTTTAAAAAAGCCCGGGCGATAGCAATGCGCTGCCGCTCGCCACCCGAGAGGAGTGCCCCCTTCTCGCCGACAAGGGTTTCAAGACCCTGTGGCAACCGGGCAATGAGATCGTCAAGATAGGCGGCATGTGCCGCGCACCGGATCTCCTGCGGGGAGGCCCCAGGCCTGCCCAGCGAGATGTTGTAGCCGATGCTGCCTTCAAAGAGAGTACACTCCTGCGGCACATAGGCTAGAAGTTTGCGGATGTCCCTGCGGCTAAGTTCCCGGCCATCCAACCCAAAATAGATGATACTGCCGCTCTCCGGCTCATAAAAGCCCTGGATGAGCTTAAAAAGAGTACTCTTGCCACAGCCGGAAGGGCCCACAAGGACCACTGTCTCCCCTGTTTTAACGCTGCAAGAAAAACGGTCGAATACCCTCTCCTGCCCATTATAGGAGAAGGTAAGACCTGCAATGGCAAGCGCTGTTTCCCCGGCAGGATTGACTTTGACCCGCGAGGGGCACTCAGGCTCCGGCTCGGTATCGAGCAGCGCGAAGAGGCGACGAGCACTGGTAAAAGTCGGCTGAATGTTAGCGACAAAGGTGCCCACCCCCCGCGCCGAATCAGCCATCACACCGGCGATGCCCGAAACGAAAACCACCGTTGCCGCATCGCTTTTTGAGAAGGCGATGAGTAACATGCCGGCTATCAGCGTAAAGGGCTGCGCCGCTGCTTGGAAGAAGTTTAAGAACGCATCAACAATGCCGTTTAACGTCCGGTAATGTACCCGTTTTTGGAAAATGGTTTTGCAGGTTACTGTAAAGCGCTCGAGGAGCCTGTCATAGGCCGCGAAGATGCGTGCGGTGGCAAAGCCCGCGAGCAGCTCCATTAGATGGTTAGCGGTCGTGCCCATCTCACGCTTCGCCTCCTGCGAGAGTGCACTCACCCGCGGATTAAAGATGGCGGAGACGGCAATACAGGCGATGCTGAAGACGACGGCAATGACGGCGATCGGCCAGCAGTTCCAGAACAGGATGACGGCGCTCACCGGAAAGACAACTGCAAACTGAAAAAGCGCGCGGATACCAAAGCTCGAGAAGACGCTAAAGGCCTTTGGCGCATCACTGCCCAGGACAGTCAGATAGTCCCCAACCCGCTGCTGCCGCTTTGTTTTGGCGGGCAAGCGTTGGATGTGGGCGAAAACTCGTTT
>CATJLA010000117.1 GCA_949741215.1 uncultured Oscillospiraceae bacterium | reverse complement strand
GGTATTCAGAGAACTGAGATCCAGAGAGGTCAGGTTCTTTGTAAGCCCGGCACCATCAACCCTCATACCAAGTTCCATGGTCAGGTTTACGTTCTGAAGAAGGATGAAGGCGGCCGTCATACTCCTTTCTTCAACAACTACAGACCTCAGTTCTACTTCAGAACTACCGACGTTACCGGCGTAGTTGCTCTGCCTGAGGGCGTTGAGATGTGCATGCCTGGTGATAACGTAGAGATGGATGTTGAGCTGATCACCCCCATCGCTATTGAGGAAGGCCTGCGTTTCGCTATCCGTGAGGGCGGCAGAACTGTAGGTTCCGGCGTTGTAACCAAGGTTAACGCTTAATTTCAAAGCATAATAAAACCCCACTGTTCAGGAAACTGGGCGGTGGGGTTTTGTTTTTTAGGGGACGGAACTGCTGCCTTATTATATTTGTGATTTCCCAAAACTGCTCCGCTATGTTTGATAAAGAGGGGAAATATAAGGGGGAGCCGCGGCCTCATACAAAAAATAGTAAGTGAGGGGAGATAAAATGCTTGGTCAGAGACGCCACACAGGTTTTTGGCAATACATGAGGGCGGATCTGGATTTCTGCGCACTTTAATTGGAGCTTTCGGATAATAAAGCTGCACTTACGTCCCTGAAAATGTGAAATGCTCTACCATTTTTGTATAGAGAATGTGCCCCAAAAGTATTGAAATTTTTTCGCTTTACTGGTATGATATAAATAGGAAAAAAGGAGGGTTTTGGTTTTCCGCCCTTCTTATTTTTTACAGCCGGAGGCTCCGCTTCCGGAAGATTTTTACGAGAGGTGAATGATCATGAACGAGGTTCTTCAGAAGCTGAGCAAATTCGGTCTGGTTCCTGTTATCAAGATTGACAATGTGGAGGATGCCCTCCCCTTGGCCAAAGCCCTTTGTGACGGCGGACTGCCGGTTGCGGAGGTTACCTTCCGTACCGCTGCTGCCGAGGAGGCTATCAAAAAAATTACCGCCGCTTACCCGGACATGCTGGTAGGCGCAGGCACCGTGCTTACTACCGAGCAGGTGGACAAGGCTATGGCAGCCGGCTGTCAGTTTATTGTAAGCCCTGGACTGAACCCCAAGGTTGTAAAGTACTGTGTGGAGCGGAATATTCCCATTACCCCTGGCACCGCTAATCCCAGCGACGTAGAGCAGGCCATTGAGCTTGGGCTGGAAGTGGTGAAGTTCTTCCCCGCTGAGGCTGCCGGTGGTTTGAATATGATCAAATCCATGGCCGCCCCCTATGTGAACATGAAGTTTATGCCCACCGGCGGCATCAATGCCAAAAACCTGAACGATTACCTGGCATTTGATAAAATTATCGCCTGCGGCGGCAGCTTTATGGTTAAGGACGACCTGATCAAGGCCGGCCAGTTTGACAAGATCACCGAGCTCACCAGAGAGGCTGTAAGCACTATGCTGGGCTTTGAGCTGGGGCATATCGGCATCAATACCGAGAATGAAGAGACCGCCATCAAAACTGCCAACGCTATCTGCAAGCTGTTTGGCTTCCCCTGCAAGGTGGGCAACAGCTCCGTATTTGCCGGCACCGCTGTTGAGGTGATGAAGACCAATTATCTGGGCAAAAATGGCCATATTGCCATCAAAACCAACTTTGTGGACCGTGCTGTGGCTTATTTGGAGGCTCAGGGCGTGGAGTTCGATTACAACACCGCTAAAAAGGATGCCAAGGGCAAAACAACTGCTATCTACCTGAAGGGCGAGATTGGCGGGTTTGCTTTCCATCTGGTTGGCAAAAAGTAATTTTGCTTTTCACTAAGTTTATTTTCGGCGGACGTCGGCTGCGCCTTGTGCTTACCCGTTTTCCGGCACATTTGGAGAGGCGCGTGAACACAAGGCGGCAGTTACGTCCCCTACCTTAAAATTAAAGGAGACTGAATATCATGGCTAAAGTTGTTACATTTGGTGAAATTATGCTTCGTCTGGCCCCCGATGGGTACCTCCGGTTTACTCAGGTGGATCATTTCCAGGCTACCTATGGCGGCGGCGAGGCCAATGTGGCGGTTTCTCTGGCCAATTATGGGCTGGACGCTGCTTTTGTCACCAAGCTCCCTAAGCATGACATTGGCCAGGCGGCTGTGAACGACCTGAGAAGATACGGCGTGGATACCACCAAGATCACCCGGGGCGGCGATCGGGTAGGCATCTACTTCCTGGAGAAGGGTGCTTCCCAGCGGCCTTCCAAGGTTATTTACGACCGGGCCCATTCCGCTATCTGTGAGGCTACTACTGCGGATTTCAACTGGGATGAGATCTTTACCGAGGATACCACCTGGTTCCACTTCACCGGCATTACCCCCGCCCTGGGCGATAATGTTGCCGAGATCTGCCTGGAGGCCTGTAAGGCTGCCAAGGCGAAGGGCATTACCATTTCCTGCGACCTGAACTACCGCAAAAAGCTGTGGACCAAGGAGAAGGCCGGCAAGGTTATGGGTGAGCTGTGCAAATATGTAGACGTCTGCATTGCCAATGAGGAAGATGCTTCCGACGTATTTGGCATTAAAGCTGCCAACACTGACGTTACCTCCGGCAAGCTGAACCATGACGGCTACAAGGATGTTGCCAAGCAGCTGGCGGATCGTTTTGGCTTTACCAAGGTGGCTATCACCCTGCGGGAAAGCATTTCCGCCAACGATAACAACTGGGCTGCCATGCTGTATGACGGCTCCGACTACTACTTCTCCAAGAAGTACGCTGTCCGCATTGTTGACCGCGTAGGCGGTGGTGACTCCTTTGGAGGCGGCCTGATTTACGCCTGTGTGAACAATTATGAGCCTCAGGCGGCTTTAGAGTACGCTGTTGCGGCTTCCGCCCTCAAGCATGCTGTGGAAGGCGACTACAACCGTGTTTCTGTTGACGAAGTGACTGCCCTTGCCGGCGGCGACGGCTCCGGCCGTGTGCAGCGGTAAGAGAAAGAGCAAAAGGTTCCCCTTTGTCTGTTTTTTTAGACGGAGGGGAACCTCTTCTTTTTTGCAAAAGAAAAAAGAGGCAAAAAAGAACGAAGCGCTCCTCGTATTTTGTGGGAAGTGTTGTTCAAATTTTGGGGTGACGTGAGTGTTCTTGTTTCATTCTTGACAGTGTTGGGTAAAAGTGCTATGATCCATATCGGTGCGTGAATATTTTTTCTCTTGTAAGGGGGATGCTTTATGAAAAAGTTGTTGGCACTGGCCGTAGCAAGCGCCCTGTTGCTTTGCGGCTGCACCGGGCAGCAGAGTTCCTCTCAGGAGAGTGGCTCCGGCAGTGGAAGCAGCACTTCGGTTTCCGCTTCGTCCGATGAGAAACAGCCCTCCGGCTCTTCCTCCAAAAGTGAGGACATCCAGATTACCTTGATTCTAAAGGATTCCAACGGCGGCATTCTCGCCGACGAGGACGTTGTAATATATACCGGTGAGCATACCATAACGGGTAAGACCGACAGCGACGGTAAGGCTAAGCTGACACTGCCCCCTACCGATGAAGGCTATGAGTTGGATCTGCCCAGTTTTGACAGCTCCCTGCGCTACGAGACCCCCGGCGCAGGGTTATTCGGCATGTATTTTTCGGCAGAGAACGCCAGCGTTGCCGGGGAGATTGAATATATCGTCAGGGTTTATCCCATGATTGAGCAAACCCTTTCGGAAAACTGTATTGTGCTCACCCTCTGTAACAGCGGCGGAAAGCCTCTTCAAGGGCTGCACATCTTCTACAGCACCGAAATGGCTGGTACCGAGAGCATCACCCCCACCACTCCGGTTTTGGGCTTGGGGCTGGAGGCCTCCCTGGGCATGACCGATGAAAACGGCAGAATTATTCTCCACAACCCGGAAAAAACCGGCGAATACCGCTTTTACTATACCCACCCGGAGGACGGCTTCCAGCGTAAGGTTTACGCTGCCGTTACCCTGGACCAGCTGGAGGGCGTGCAGGAATTTAGCTTTAATGCCCCAGAATACCCTGTAGAATAGTGTAAAAACTATCCGCTGCAGTCTCGTCTTATTACAAAGACGTAACTGCAGCGGTATTTTTTTGCACACCGCGGCAAAACCACAGAATAGTATCCGCTTTCTCCACATTTTATCCTTGACAAATAAAACAGCAGCTTTTATAATAAGGATGAAATCACACCCCCACCCCTGTGGGGGGTATCCCCAGAGGGAGAAGCCGCAGGGGCAGCAGGGTAATGCAGGCAAAAATGATGTCCCAGAAAAAGTATTGTGAACAAACAAAAAGAAAAGGGAGGAACATATTCATGGCAAAGCTGTTCATCAATGAAAACAAAAAACTGGGGAAGATCAATGAGGAAATTTACGGCCACTTTTCCGAGCATCTGGGCCGGTGTATTTACGAGGGGCTTTATGTAGGGGAAAATTCGGAGATCCCCAATGTAAACGGGATGCGCTCCGATGTGGTAGACGCGCTCAGGGAAATGAAGATTCCGGTGCTGCGCTGGCCCGGTGGCTGCTTTGCCGATGAATATCACTGGAAAGACGGCATCGGCCCCAAGGAAGGCAGAAAAAAGATGATCAATACCCACTGGGGCGGCGTGCTGGAGGATAACAGCTTTGGTACCCACGAGTTTATGGAGCTGTGCGAGCAGCTGGGCTGTAAAACCTATGTTAACGGCAATGTGGGCAGCGGCACCGTGCAGGAGATGTCCGAGTGGATTGAATATATGACCTTTGACGGGATTTCCCCCATGGCGGATCTGCGCCGTAAAAACGGCAGAGAAAAGCCCTGGAAGGTGGATTACTTCGGTGTAGGCAACGAAAACTGGGGCTGCGGCGGCAATATGACTCCCGAATACTATGCCAACCTGTACCGGCGGTACCAAACCTATGTCCGGGATTACTCCGGCCAGGGCGGCACGGCCAAAATTTGCTGCGGCGCCAACGGAGACGACTACCACTGGACCGAAAAGGTGATGGAGGTAGCCTGCGACCACACTCCCCAAAAGGATCACGGCAGAATGAACGGCCTTTCCCTCCACTATTATACCGTGCCCAACAACTGGGACAAAAAGGGCAGCGCTACCCAGTTTGCAGAGCAGGATTGGTACCTCACCCTGCGCAAAGCCCTGTATATGGAGGAGCTGATCCAAAAGCACGGCGCTGTACTGGATCAGTACGACCCTGAAAAGCAGATCGGCCTGATGGTAGACGAATGGGGCTGCTGGTTTGACGTAGAACCCGGCACCAACCCCGGCTTCCTCTACCAGCAAAACACCATGCGGGACGCCCTGGTAGCCTGCGTCACCCTAAATATTTTCAATAAGCACTGCGACAGAGTGAAAATGGCGAACATTGCGCAATTAGTTAACGTTCTGCAGTCCGTCATTTTAACTGAAGGGGCAAAAATGCTGCTTACTCCCACCTACTATGTCTTCCGGATGTACAAATATCATCAAAACGCCCAGCTGCTGGATAGTACCCTGGAAACCGCCGCCGTGGGCGAAGGGGAAAATACTGTGCCCAAAATCAGTGAATCGGTTTCTCTGGCAGAGGATGGCGCCATTCACATTACGCTGGGCAACCTTTCCGCCAATGAGGCTGAAGATGTAGAAATTTCTTTTTATGAAAACAAGGGCAGAACCGTTTCCGGCAGTATTCTCACCGGAGCCATCGCAGCCCATAACACCTTTGAAAACCCCGATGAAGTAAAAGAGCAGGCATTCACTACATATTCTCTTTCTCCGCAGGGAATCCTGAAAGTAACCGTTCCTGCCTGCAGCGTAGTGCATCTGGAGGTAAAAGCGTGAAAGAGCCGGTCAGCCGGCCGCCCTGTAAGCGGTGCCTTACCAAAGAGATGCCGCCGGACAGCTTTTTTCAAACCATGTACCAGTATATCGCAGAGCTGCCTCCAGAGGTCAAAACTCCGCAGCTCCAGTATGAGGAACGGCTGGCCCAATGCAAGGCTTGTGATTCTTTGCTGAACGGTATGTGCCGGGTATGCGGCTGTTTTGTAGAGATGCGTGCGGCGGCGCAAAAGAACCATTGCCCGGCGTTACACCCCAAATGGTAGCGGCTTTTTGGACGTAAGTGGAACCCGGTTTTCTCCGGCTCTCAATGAAGGTGTGCAAAGCGGAAAAGCATTTTGCCCGATCTTCCCTGAAAGCGGCAGGCTATCCAGGGGAGAGGGAGATGCCAAAGGCTTCCCCCTCTTTCCGGCTGGCTTGCCAGAGGGCAAAATACTCCCCTTGCGGCATTTTTCAAGCTAAAGGGACCCCGCAGGGGAGAGGTGGGAGCTATCAAACCGAAAACCGGCAGTCCCGTCCGCAAAGCCTGTATGATAAGGAAAAAAAGGAGGCGTTATTTTTTGACAGAGCAAAAATTCTCAGTTACCGGCATGACTTGTTCGGCCTGCTCCGCCCATGTGGAAAAAGCAGTGTGCAAGCTGTCGGGGGTAGAAAAGGCGGCGGTAAGCCTGCTTACCAACGGCATGACCGTGGCCTACGACCCTACCCAAACCGGTCCGGAGGAAATTATCCGTGCGGTGGAGGCAGGGGGCTACGGCGCGTCTCTGCTCTCCGGCAAAAGCTCGGGGACGAAACCGCGCGCCGACGTCCCGGACCCTAACGCAATGATGGCAGCAGAGGCCAAGGCAATGAAGCGCAGACTGATCGGCTCCTTTGTATTCATGCTGCCTCTATTCTACCTCTCCATGGGCCACATGATGGGCTGGCCGCTGCCCTCGGTTTTTCTGGGGCATCAAAACGCCGTGATTTTTGCTTTTACACAGTTCCTGCTCTGCCTGCCTATCCTGTTTTTGAACCTGGGCTACTTTACCCGGGGCTTCAAAAACCTGTGGCGGCGCACCCCTAATATGGACTCTCTTATCGCCATTGGCTCGTCGGCAGCTGTGGTGTACGGCATTTATGCTATTTATAAAATCGGCTGGGGAATGGGCCATGGGGATATGGACCTGGTGCATACCTATTCCATGGATCTGTACTTTGAAACCTCCGGCATGATTCTCGCCCTAATCACCTTGGGCAAATTCCTGGAAACCCGTTCCAAGGGCAAAACCTCGGAGGCTATCACCAAGCTGATCAACCTGGCCCCTAAAACCGCCCGGGTCCGCCGGGGGGAGCAGGAGCTGGAAATCCCGGTAGAAGAGGTGCAGATTGGTGAAATTGTACTGGTAAAGCCCGGTGAGAGCATCCCTGTGGACGGTGTTGTGGTGGAAGGCCACTCTTCTGTAGACGAATCTGCCCTTACCGGCGAAAGTATCCCGGTGGAAAAGCACCCCGGAGATACCGTGACGGGAGCGGGTATCAATAAATCCGGCGCTTTTTCCTTCCGGGCTACCCGGGTAGGGGAGGATACCGCCCTTTCCCAAATCATCCGTCTGGTGGAGGAAGCAGCTTCCTCCAAAGCCCCCATTTCCAAGTTGGCAGATCAGGTCAGCGCTGTTTTCGTCCCCATTGTCATCGCCATTGCCGTTTTGGCCACCGTTGTTTGGCTGTTTATGGGCCAAAGCTTTGAGTTTGCTATGTCTATCGGCATCAGCGTGCTGGTAATTTCCTGCCCCTGTGCTTTGGGGCTGGCAACCCCCACCGCTATCATGGTGGGCACCGGTAGGGGCGCGGAGTACGGTGTCCTGTTCAAATCTGCCGAGGCGCTGGAAATTGCCCATCAGGTAGACGCCGTTGTATTGGATAAGACCGGCACCATTACCCAGGGACGTCCCCGGGTCACCGACGTCATAACAGTTGGAGCCATGGGGGAGGCCGAGCTTTTACAGCTGGCCGCCTCTATGGAAAAGCCCTCAGAGCATCCCCTGGCCGACGCCATTGTGGAGGAAGGGGAGCGCCGCGGCCTCACATTACTAAACCCGGAGCAGTTTGAAGCCGTTTCCGGCAGAGGAATTGTAGCTAAGCTGGAGGGCAAGTCCTACCTGGCAGGCAACCGCCGGATGATGGAGGAGGCCGGCCTCAGCTTGGGCCCCTTGGCGCAGTTGGGGGAGGAGCTGGCGGCTCAAGGAAAAACCCCCCTGTATTTTGCGGCGACAGATCGTCTGCTGGGGGCTGTAGCCGTTGCGGATGTTATTAAGCCAACCAGCCCCCAAGCGGTGCAAGAGCTTGAAAAAATGGGCATTGAGGTGGTTATGCTTACCGGTGACAATGCCCGTACCGCTGAGGCTATCCAAAAGCAGGCGGGCATCAGCCGGGTAGTGGCGGAGGTGCTGCCCCAGGATAAAGAGCAGGAAATCCGCCGCCTGCAGGCAGAGGGCAAAAAGGTTGCCATGGTAGGGGACGGCATCAACGATGCCCCTGCTTTAGCCCGGGCGGATGTAGGTATTGCCATCGGCGCGGGGACAGATGTGGCGATTGAATCCGCCGACGTTGTTTTAATGAAAAGTGATCTGATGGATGCCGTAACTGCCGTAAAACTAAGCAAATCCGTTATCCGCAACGTCAAGCAGAACCTGTTCTGGGCGCTTTGCTACAACAGCATTGGTATTCCTTTGGCGGCAGGGGTGCTTTTCCCGCTGCTGCAGTGGAAGCTGAACCCCATGTTCGGCGCTGCCGCCATGAGCTTAAGCTCGGTATGCGTAGTAACCAACGCCCTGCGCCTCAAGCTGTTTCAGCCCAAATTCCAAAGCGTGGGGCAAAAAGTTTTGTCAAACGACGTCGTGGAAGCCGAAGTGCAAACCCACGCCCTGACGGCCCTTACACCGGCGGAAACTACCGAAAGTTCTGCCCAACCGGCAGAAAATATAGAAAAAGAAGGAGAAATTACCATGAAAAAAACTATTCTGATTGAAGGCATGTCCTGCGGCCATTGCTCCGCCCGGGTGGAAAAGGCACTGAAAGCTGTAGAGGGCGTTGTTGATGTCGAAGTGATTCTGGAGGCAAAGCAGGCGATTGTGGTTCTTGAGAAGGAGATCCCCAATGAGGTTCTTTCCAACGCGGTGACTGAGGCGGGCTACGAAGTGATTGACGTGGCCTGATCTACAAGAAATAGGGAGGATATTGGATGAAAGCGGACCACAAGCAGATTGCCGCATTGCTGAAAACGGCCCGAGGCCAGCTGGACGGTATTTTGAAAATGGTGGAAGAGGACCGGTACTGTGTGGATATCTCCAACCAGCTGTTGGCCACCCAATCCATTTTGGGCAAGGCCAACCGGGAGATTTTGAAGGCCCATATCAGCTCCTGCGTAACCGAGGCTTTTCAGAAGGAGGACCCCCAGGAGGCTGAGAAAAAGGTGGAGGAAATTGCGGAGCTGCTGGCAAAAATGTAGATGCTGCCCTAAAGGCACAGAAACATGCCGGTTGCAGTTACGTCCCCAAAAGAAAGGATATGTAGTACGATGAAATGGATGATTGCCTCTGATCTGCATGGTTCTTTTTACTATGCGAAGGAGATGGAGCGGGCGTTTTTTCAGGAGCAGGCTGACAAACTGCTGCTGTTGGGGGATCTGCTTTATCACGGCCCTCGGAACGATCTGCCCAAAGAGTATAACCCCAAGGAGGTGATCCCCCTGCTGAACAGGCTCAAGGAAAAAATCTTTTGTGTGCGGGGCAACTGTGACGCCGAGGTGGATCAAATGGTGCTGGAGTTCCCTATTATGGCAGACTCTATGGTGCTGGAGCTTGGGGGCCGAACTGTGTTTGCCACCCATGGCCACATTTATCATCAGGACGCACTGCCGCCTTTAGGTGCAGGGGCCATTTTGCTGCATGGGCACACCCATTTGCAGGTGATGGAGCAGCTGCCGGGCGGGGTTTTATACCTGAATCCCGGCTCTTTGGCGATCCCGAAAGGGGGCAGCTGCCACAGCTATATGATTTATGAGGATAGCACCTTTACCATCAAGGAGCTGGAAAGCGGAGATCCCGTAAGCTCTCTTAAGGTATAAAAAGAACTCCCCTTAGTCCGCAGTTTCGGGCTGGAGGGGAGTTCTTTTTATGGGCATTTGCGCAGTTAATGACTGTGTGGCAATGCCCATAGGGCCGCTACAAAATAGCTGCAGGGCAGAACAGGCCTGGTAGAGTAACCTTGGGGGCATCAAACTGTAAGCCGGCACTTTCGTCCCAAAAGAAGAACAATTGTTTCACGTGAAACAATTTTGAGTAAAAAAGAGCCTCCGCCTGCAAGCGGAAGCTCTAAAGCCAGCTGGAAAATACGGCTATGCGCCCAGCACCTTTTTGTAAAGCTTAATGTATTCCATTGCGGATTTACCCCAGCTGAAATCACAGTACATGGCGTGCTCCACGGCTTTTTGCCAGTTTTCGGTGTGATAGTACTCCTTGGCCCGCAGAATAGAACCCAGCATATCATGGGCATTGTAGGACTGGAAGGTAAATCCGTTGCCGTTCTCTCCGCCCAGGTCCTGAATGGTATCCTTCAGGCCGCCGGTCTCCCGCACCAGGGGAATGGCACCGTACCGCAAGGCGATCATCTGGGCCAGGCCGCAGGGCTCGCTCTTGGAGGGCATCAGGAACAGATCCACGCTGCCGTAAATCTTCTGGGCCAGGTCCGGAATAAAGCCGATGGTGGTTTTGACCTTGCCGGGATATTTGCGTTCCATATTCTGGAAGAAATCCTCCAGATCCCGGTCTCCAGAGCCTAAAACCACTACCTGAATACCGCCCTTGGACATCATTTCGTCAAAAATGTACTTCACCAGATCCAGCCCCTTATGGGAGGCCAGACGGGTTACAATGCCGATGAGCATATCATCATTCTGCTCAAGCCCCATGGCTTTTTGAAGCTCCCGCTTGTTTTCCCGGCGATTCTCCAAGGTTTTTACCGAGAAATTATGGTACATGGCAGGGTCGGTTTCCGGATTGTTTACAGTCATGTCAATACCGTTGATAATGCCGGCCAGCTTATACTGCCGCTCCCGCAGAAGAGGATCCAGCCCGTAGGAGAACCAAGGATTCATGATCTCTTGGGCATAGGTGGGGGAAACGGTAGTGACCATATCGCTGGTTTCAATGGCGCCTTTCATGTAGTTGACGCAGCCGTTGTAATCCAAGATACTGGCAGAATACCAGGGAATTCCCAGCACATCCCAGCTGATATCGTTGGGGAACTGGCCCTGATACTGGATGTTGTGAATGGTAAACACGGTTTTGATTCTGTCGTAAATTTCATCGTTGCCCCGGTAGGAGACATTCAGGAATACGGGGATCAAGGCGGTTTCCCAGTCGTTACAGTGGATGATGTCCGGCTGATAATCAATATACTTGAGCATCTCCAGTACAGCCTTGGAGAAGAAAGCGAAGCGCTCGCCGTCGTCATAATAGCCGTAAAGCTGCTTATCATCCCGCTTGAAGTAGTACTCGTTATCCAGGAAGTAGTATTTTACGCCGTTGTAAGTGGCCTCATACACGCCGCAGTACTGGTTCCGCCAGGAAAGAGGCACCTGAAATTCGGCAATCAGCCGCATTAGGGAGCGGTATTCCTGCTTAATAGAGCCATACAGGGGCATTACCACCCGGCAAGCATGTTGGCGGCTGCGGATTGCTTTGGGCAGGGAGCCCGCTACATCGGAAAGGCCGCCGGAGGCCGCAAATGGCCGAACCTCGCTGAAAGCGAATAGTATTTTCATAAAACTCTCTCCTTTTTTCGGTCATCGGTCCGGGAAGCAGGCTTACACCACGCTGCCCTTGGCGATGTAGATAGGGTAGGTATTAGAGCCCTTCAGCTCCTTGCCCTCCCGGATGAATACATCTTTATCCACCATAACATAGTCCATACTGGCACCCTCGCCTACAGTAGTGCCCTGCATAACGATGGAATTTTTGACGACTGCACCCCGGGCGATTTTAACGCCGCGGAAGATAATGGAGTTTTCTACGGTGCCGTCAATCACACAGCCGTCTGCGATCATGGAGTTGACTACCCTGGAGGCCATGCCGTACTTGGCAGGCACTTCGTCCTTAATTTTGGTGTAGATTGGATTACCGGGGCGGAACAGACTGCTCCGGGTTTCTTTATCCAGCAGCTGCATATTGGCTTTGAAGTAGCCGTGGATGCTGTGGATTGTCATACTGACGCCGGTGTACTCATAGCCCCGGATATCGAACCGGTCCCGGCTGCCCTGCAGGATTGTACGCTTGAAGCTGTATTGGCTGCGCTGAGAGGTTTCCTGAATAATCCGCTCCAACAGCTCCTTGGACATAATCACCACATTTTCATAGACGTTGTAATAGCCTTTATTCTGCGGCCCTATCATGACGTCGGTCACCCGGTGCTGTTCATCCAGCTCAAAGGCGGTGGTCTCGTAGAGATCAGAGCTTTCGATAGGCATTCTCTTATACATTACTGTAATATCGGCCCCGGAGGAAATGTGGGTATCCACCATTTCCTGGTAGTTGATGTTGGCAATCACGTCACAGTCAGAAAGCAGAATATAGTCAGCAGTTTGGGTGGAAATAAAGCTGCGGATGCCTGCCAGAGCCTCCAAACGCCCCCGGTAAATGCCGGAATGAGAGCTGGAGAAGGGAGGAAGCACATACAGCCCGCCCCGCTTTCTGGCAAGGTCCCACTCTCGGCCGCTGCCGATATGGTCGATCAGCGACTGATAATTGCTTTTGGTAACTACGCCGATGTTGGTAATACCGGAGTTTACCATGTTGGAAAGGGGAAAATCAATAAAGCGGTACCGTCCGCCAAAGGGAACGGAGCCCATGGTGCGGTGATCGGTGAGCTCACCTAGAGAATTATCGTGCATATTGGAGAAAATGATGCCCAGAATATTTTTGTTCATAGCAGTTACGCCCCCCTCTTACAGATTTTCCTCAATCATTGCCTTGGGCGGGACGATAGTGCCGGGGGAAACCTTTACCTTTTCCCCGATAACCGCTACGCCCCAGCTGTCTTTATCCTCAATATGTTCAGGACGTTCGCCGATTTTGGCGCCTTCCCCTACGGTTACATCCTCGGCCACAATGGCGTAATCCACCACGGCGCCCCGTTTTACCGTACAGCCGGGCATCAGGACGCTATCCCGTACAATGGCGCCCTCCTCCACGGTAACACCGGCGAACAATACCGCTCCGTCCACTGTGCCGGCAATGGAACAGCCCTCACATACCATGGAGTTCTGTACCTTGGCGGATTCGGCTAAGTAATGGGGGGGCATATCCGGGTTGCGGGAGTAGATTTTCCAAATAGGATCGTACAGGTTCAGGGAAACCTTGGGGTCCAGCAGGTCCATATTGGCTTCCCACAGGCTGTCGATAGTGCCTACGTCCTTCCAGTAGCCCTCAAAGGGATAGGCGTACAGGTTCTGGCCGTCTGCCAGCATTTTGGGGATAATGTCCTTGCCAAAGTCGTTGGAGGAATTGGGGTTGGCCTCGTCCTCCTCCAGGTACTGCTTCAGCTTGCTCCAGGTGAAAATATAGATGCCCATAGATGCCAAAGTACTTTTGGGATGCTTGGGTTTTTCCTCAAACTCGAAAATCTTTTTCTCGCTGTCCGCATTCATGATGCCGAAGCGGGAAGCCTCCTCCAGGGAGACGTCCAGCACGGCGATGGTGCAGTCGGCGCCTTTTTCCTTATGGAAGGCCAGCATTTTGGCGTAGTCCATCTGATAAATGTGGTCGCCGGAGAGAATCAGGACATAGTCCGGGTCATACCGTTCGATAAAATTGATGTTCTGGTAGATGGCGTTTGCGGTGCCCCGGTACCAGTCAGAGCCGGAGCTCTTTTGGTAGGGTGGCAGAGCAAACAGGCCGCCGTTGATCCGATTTAAGTCCCAGGGCTGGCCGTTGCCCAGATATTCGTTGAGCACCAGGGGCTGGTACTGCGTCAATACGCCTACGGTATCAATCCCGGAGTTGACACAGTTGGAGAGGGGAAAGTCAATAATTCGGTACTTTCCTCCATAGGGAACAGCTGGTTTTGCCAGCTTTCTGGTAAGGGCATACAGCCGACTGCCCTGCCCGCCTGCCAGCAGCATTGCGATCCATTCTTTTTTACGGAACATAAAAACCCTCCATTCTGCCCCGGTCGGTAGGCGGCAGGGGCAACTGCTTTATATAAGGATAGGAAAACTTTAACGAAACCCGGTTTATCTTCTGGCCGAGCTTCATAAAAAACAGAGGTTACTGGGCATTCTTTGGCTTAGGAGACGCCTTTTTGGCCTTGCGCTTTTTGGTAATTTTCAGGTAGGTGACGCCAAGGGGCGGAATGCGCAGGCTAAGGGATGTCTGAAAGCCGTGCATGGGAACTTCCTCCGGCACAAGGGGGCCTATATTCAGGACGCCGCTGCCGCCAAAATCCGGGTGGTCGGAGTTGAAAGCCTCCTGATACTCCTCTGCTTCCGGGACGCCGATGCGGTAGTTCTCCCTTGCATTGGGGGTAAAATTACAAACCACTACAACCTCCCGGCCCTTTTCGTCCATACGGCGGAAGGCGATGATGCTTTGGTCATGGTCGTCATGGGCAATCCACTGGAAACCGTCCCAGGAATCCTCCACCTGCCAGAAGGCGGGGTTATCCAGGTAGAATTTATTGACAGCCTTGGTGTACGCCTGGAGCTGGCGGTGGCTTTCATACTGGAGCAGCAGCCAGTCCAATTCCTGCTTGTAGGCCCACTCGATAAACTGGCCGAACTCCTGCCCCATAAACAGGAGCTTTTTGCCTGGATGGGCCATCATATAGCCTAAAAATACCCGCACACCGGCAAATTTTTTCCAGTAATCCCCCGGCATTTTGGAGATGAGAGAGCACTTGCCGTGAACCACTTCGTCGTGAGAAATGGGGAGGATAAAATTCTCCGAAAAGGCGTAAAACAGGCTGAAGGTCAGTTTATCCTGGTTGTATTTCCGATATACCGGATCCATGGAGGTGTAATCCAGCATATCGTTCATCCAGCCCATGTTCCACTTGAAGTTAAAGCCTAAACCGCCAATTTGCGGGGGCTTGGTTACCATGGGCCAGGCGGAGGATTCCTCCGCGATCATCAGGGCGTTGGGGTGCTCGGTTAAAACGGCGGAATTGAGCTTTTGCAAAAAGGCAACCGCCTCCAGATTCTCCCGTCCGCCCTCGGAATTAGGGCTCCACTGCCATCTTTCCCGTTCGAAATCCAGGTACAGCATGGAGGACACAGCGTCCACCCGCAGGCCGTCCACATGGTATTTTTCAATCCAGAACATGGCGCTGGAGATTAAAAAGCTCTGAACCTCATTACGACCGTAGTCAAAAATACGGGTGCCCCACTGGGGATGCTCTGCTTTTTGAAGATCCTGGTATTCATAGCAGGGGGTGCCGTCAAACTCGTATAAGCCGCAGGCGTCTTTGGGGAAGTGGGCGGGAACCCAGTCCATAATGACGCCGATGCCTGCCCGATGGCATTTGTCGATAAACTCCATCAGCTCGTGAGGCCGGCCATAGCGAGAGGTGGGGGCAAAATAGCCTGTTACCTGATAGCCCCAAGAGCCGTCAAAGGGGTGCTCCATTAAGGGCATCAGCTCAATGTGGGTGTAGCCCATCTCCTTAACATAGGGGATCAGCTCCTCTGCCAGCTTTGTGTAGCTGAAAAAATTGCCGTCCTCATACTGCCGCCAGGAGCCGGCATGCACCTCATAAATATTCATAGGGCTGTGGTAAATATTCTGCCCGGCCTTTTTCTTGAACCAATTGGCATCCTTCCATTGATAGCCCTCAATGTCATACACCCGGGTGCCGGCGTTGGCAGAGGGGGATTCGCTGTGAAAGCCGTAAGGATCTGCCTTCATAAAAGAGCGGCCGTCTGCGGCTTCAATGGCGTATTTATAAATAGAAAAGTCCTCCAAGCCGGAAACAAAGCCTTCCCAAACACCTTGGTCACTTAGTTTTTTCATGGGATTCTTTTTGGGGTTCCAGCTGTTAAAGTCCCCAACAATGGAGACAGCGGCGGCATTAGGCGCCCATACCCGGAACACATAGCCTACGCCCCGCCCTCTTTTGGACGGATGTGCGCCCATAAATTCATAAGCCTTATAATTGGTGCCCTGATGAAACAGGTATAGGGGCACGCTGTCTTTTTTGGAAACTGCCATAAGTAAAGACCTCCTTATTCGGCAGGCAGAGAGGGCCTGCTTTACACAAAAATGTGTTTCTTTTCTATTTTATCCGAATAAAAGCAAAACTGGAAAGGTGTGATTTTTAATTTTATTCAATAGGATTTTTAGGCGAAAAAATGATACTTGGAAAAGGTTTCCATCCGTTTTGTGAATAAAACGCCATTGATACTATTTTGGGAAAAAGGTGTTTGTTAGTACTCCCTAAAACGGTTCCAAAATTCGCTAAAATTATCTTCTATGCAAACATTATACCATAAACCGGAAAATTTTCAATAGTTTCTTGTATATTTTGCGTAAAATTCTCTTTTTCGGCCTTCAAAAATTAAGGTATTTTTACTATTTCACAAATTTGTTATATTTTTCACAATAAAATTGCACCTTTTTTCTATTTTTTAGCTAAAAAACGAATATTTGTTAGGGCGCTTTCAACGGAAAAGTTGTGCTGTGCTTTAACTTTTTTTGTGGGGCAGGGAATTTCGCTCCCTGCGGGAAACGACCAAAGGCGGTTGCCCTCCAGACTTCCATAAGCCTTTGAAAAGGCTTGACCGAAACTTTTTCTGCTCATGTACGTTTATTTTAAGTAAAAAGTAAGAGTGAATAGTAAATAGTGGAGGTACGTTCCTTGCAGGAACGATTGAAATGTTGCTGTGGATTTTTTTCGTTATAGTGTTTTGGAATAGATCTGCTTTTCCTTGAAAATTATTTGCAGTGGATGGTAAGCTGAGGGGTCAGGGGGAGACATCCTTGCGGACGGGTTAAAAAGACTGCGCACTTTCAAATTGTACAGCAAATGGAGGGTCGAAAAAAATCCTTTTTGGGCTTTTAGAGAAAATAGGAGGCGGTAAAATGGCAGGACGTCCCTGCAGGATTGGATTTGCCGGCTTTTTTGGGGGATTTTTGCAGGGGAGGTATTTTTAGGGCCGGTTTCGTCCATAATGGGGGTAGATGCTCCGGCTTGTATGGAAATATGCTGCAATGCCGGAAAAAGGAGGACTGAAAGCATGAAGGCTGTGATTATGGCGGGAGGCCAGGGGGTGCGCTTACGTCCCTTGACCTGCGACCTGCCCAAGCCTATGGCGCCCCTTTGCGGCAGGCCGGCTTTGGAATATGTAATTGAGCTGCTGGCAAAGCACGGGGTGCAGGAGGCGGCAGTTACGGTGGGGTATTTGGCAGAGCGGATTATAGAGGCTTTCCCCGAAAACTGTTATGCCGGAGTGAAGCTGCACTTTTTTGAGGAGACTACCCCGTTGGGAACTGCCGGCAGCGTGAAAAATGCCTGCAAAGAGTGGAAGGATCAGCCGGTTTTGGTGATGAGCGGCGACGCCCTTTGTGATTTTGACCTGACCTCCGCCATGGAATTCCACCGCAAAAAACAGGCCGACGCCACCCTTTTGGTGAAACGGGTGGAGGACCCCCGGGAATATGGCTTGGTGTGTATGGAGGAAGGGGGCAGGATCACCGGGTTTTTGGAGAAGCCTGGGTTTTCTCAGGCGGTAAGCGATTATGCCAATACGGGGATTTACTTGCTTTCCCCTGGGGTGCTGGAGCAGATACCAACGGACAAGCCTTATGATTTTGCCAAGGATCTGTTCCCTAAAATGCTGGCCAAGGAGCAGAACCTTCGGGCATTGGAGGATACTGGATACTGGTGTGACATTGGAGACCTGGACGCTTATGCCCGCTGCCAGCAGGACATGCTGGCCGGAAAGGTGCGCTGCCGCCTGGATGGAGAGCGGGATGCTCAGGGGAATATCTTCCGGGGAGGACGGCCTGCGGGAAGTTATACTGTTTTGCCGCCGGTGTATCTGAGCAGTCACGTCACCATAGGGGAGGGCGCTGTGCTGGACCGCTGCATTGTGGACGAGGGCTGTGCCATAGGCTCCGGAGCGCGGGTTAGGCGCAGCGTGTTGTTAAAGGACGTTCAGCTTTCGGCACATGCCTCGGTTACCGGCGGGGTGCTGTGCTGTAAAAGCGCTGTGGAGCAAAAGGCCGCTGTTTTAGAGGGGGCCGCCCTGGGCAGCGGAGCTGTGGTAGGCGCCAAAGCGGTGGTGCAGCAGGGCATTAAAATATGGCCGGGCAAGCGGGTGGAAGAGGCCGCCATTGTGCGGGATCACCTGCGGTATGGCTCGGCCAGCCGCAGCTATTTTGGAGAGCAGGGCATTACCGGGGAGATTGGCATAGAGCTTACCCCGGAATTTGCCGCCCGGCTGGGCCAGGCGCTGGGCACTGCCGCGCAGAAATCCGCCTGCGCTATGGTGGGGCTGGGGTGGGATGGCTCCCCCGCAGCCCGTATGCTGGCTGATGCGGTGATGTCCGGGATTTCCGCCTCCGGAGCACAGGCGCTGAATTTTGGAGCTTGCTGGGAGGGGTTGTTTGGCTTTGCCATGGGGTACTGTGACTTGAGCACAGGTGTGTTGATTTCCGGGCGGGAACAGGGCTGCCTGCGGATTTCGGGCCAGGGAGGGCTGCCTTTGACCCGGGAACAGGAGCGGGAGCTGGAGCAGATTCTGACCAGGGGGGAGTTTCTTCGTGCAAGAGAAAGCAACTGCCTGCCTCCGGTAGAGATGGGAGGCGTTCGGGCGCTGTATGCCATGGAGCTGCTGCGATGCGCTCCGGGCGGGCTTTCCGGCATGGAGGTAGAGCTTAGCTGCCAGAATCAGGCGCTTCGTCAGCTGGGGCAGCAGGTGTTAAAGGACCTGGGGACAGGAGAGGGAGAGGAGTACCGGCTGAAGCTGCCGGCTACGGGAGAATGGTTTTCCCTGTACCATCGGGATACCGGTTGGCTTTCCAAATATCAGACCATGGCGCTTACCGCTTTGACTCACTGGAAGCGGGGAAAGGATACGGCCCTGCCCTATGAGGCCCCCCGCTTTTTGGACGATCTTGCCCAAAAGCATGGCAGAAGGCTGCTGCGGTATCTGGACTGCCCTGCGGGCACTGAGGATTATGCCGCCCGAAAGATGGCCCGGCAGCAGTTTTGGGTACGGGATGGATTGATGGGGGCAATCCGGCTGCTGGGATTTTTGCAGGAGGAGGAGATTTCCCTGAAAGCCCTTACGGAAGAGCTGCCGGAGTTTGCCATTGAGGAGCGGGTTTTTGCTACGAGGGAAAACCCTGCGGGCATTCTGCGGGCCATGGGCGGAGGGGAACGGGAGCAGCCGGGAGAGGGGATTTTGGTAAGGCAGCCGGATGCCGTGCTGCTGCTTCGTCCGGACAGAAAGGGCAAAAAGCTGAAATTGATGGTGCAGGCCGCCAAGGCAGAGGTTGCGGCAGAGCTTTGCGGCAGGCTTACCCGGATGTTTGGGGACAATCCTCTTGACACCGGGGAGAATAAGGTATAAAATAAACTTGGTATTGTGTTCGTGTAAACGCCCGGGCTGTAACTTGGCCGGGGTAGTGGAAAAGCCGGATCCGGTTTCCTGACAGCAGAAAAATTGCCGAAATATAGCCGAAAAGCTATTATATGGCTGAAAATGCTTTCGGGATTAACCCAAATCGGAGAAAGCTTTTGGCGCAGAGCCGGTTTCTGAAGCGTCTCTGGCAAAAAATATGTGGACGTGAGCGCAGAGGGTGAAGCTTTTGGAAAAAGGCCGGTTTTGCTTTTAACTGGGCCTGTGGCTTGCCGGAAAAGGCTGGCTGAAGATTTTGGCAGACTGCCGCGGCAATGGCCCCTTTGTAAGGGAAAGGGTTAGGCAAAATTTTAGGCGGGACGGTACTGCTCCGGCAGGCTGGAGGGGTTCTTCCCGGGGTTTTCTTGAATGATAGGTTCAAGAGGCGGTTTTGTTGTGCCATTTTGCCTGAAAGCAGGGCGTTTTTCTGATAGGTTGCTTTGGTTCAGGGTTCCGGCGGAGCTTTTTTGCGGGGGACTGTCTGCGGGTTCTTCTGCAAAAAGGCTGCCTTTGCCTGATATGGAGAAGGCTTGCTTTTGTGGGCTGTTGACTTTGCGGCGCCTGGAATTACAGCGCGGCTTCAATTGTGCAATATATGGCAAGGTATTGGCTTGAAAAAGGGCCGGCGCTTTTTGGAAATAAAGAATGCGGTCGGTGTATCTTTGGGAGTTGAGCAGAGGTGCTTTTCCTGCTGGGCGGGGATATGTGCTTTTTCCGGAAAAAGCGGCGGACTGCAAGGCTGCTGGCATGTCCTGCGACCTTTTGTACCCCTTTGAGGCTAAAACTGTAGGTTCGCCAAAAAATTGCGAAACACAATATATTGAAGTAATTTGTGAGAGAGGCGAGCTGCGCTTGCTTTGTAAACGAAGGAAGAATACTCTTTCTCTGGTTGGGATTCAGCGGGAAGGGTTGGATGTGACGCTTTGGTGATTTTAGGCTTTAGCTGTTTTTTGCAAAGGGCGGAATATTCTGGCCCCAGGATTGCTGACAAAAGGTTGATGTGCCTGAGCTTGGATAAGATGCACGAAATGATATGAAATTTGGAAGATTTACGGAATAACAGAACAGATTGACGAAATAAAGCTGTTCCCTGTAAAGCCTTGGAACTGCAGGCTTTGTTTGTACAGGGTAAGCCGCTTTTTGATAATGTGAAAAGAGACAATTGTATGGAGGTAAATATTGTGACACAAGATGAGAATAAGACAGCGGAGCGGCAGGATGCCAACAGCCAGGCACAGGATGGGTCTTTGAGCCGTAAGCCAAGAGGCCGCCGCCCTGGCAGGAGAAATCCCCAAACAAAACAGAAGGCTGCCCCTCAGGCAGCGCAGGAAAATACAAAGCAGCAGCCTCAGGCCCAGGCCGCTGAACAAACGCCTGCTGTTACGTCCAACAGCAGAGGACAGAGGAGGGGGCAGAAAAACAGTAAGACCGCTTCGTCCCCCAAAGCAGCGGCCAAAACAGAGGCTGAGCCTAAAATTAAAGAACAAAAACCTAAGGAATGGCAGAAGACGGCCTCCCCCCGTGGGAGAAGCACTGCGAAGCAGCCTAAAAATAAAGTGCCGGTGAGAATTATCCCTTTGGGTGGGTTGAATGAGATCGGCAAAAATATGACTCTGTATGAGTGCGGCGGAGATATGTTTTTGGTGGACTGCGGGCTTGCTTTCCCCGACGATGAGATGCTGGGCGTTGACCTGGTGATCCCGGACTTTACCTATGTGGAGCGTAACCGGGAGAAAATCCGCGGCGTGGTGCTTACCCACGGCCATGAGGATCATATTGGCGCGTTGCCCTACCTGCTTAAGCTTTTGGACGTTCCGGTTTACGGCACCCGGCTTACCCTTGGGCTGGTGGAAGGCAAACTGAAGGAGCATAACCTGCTGAATAAAGCAAAGCTGATTTGTACAAAACCCGGGGACGTAGTGCAGATGGGCTGCATGTCGGTGGAGTTTATTCGAGTGAACCATTCGATCCCTGATGCCTGCGCCATGGCGATTCATACTCCTGCAGGCGTGATTGTGCAGACCGGTGACTTTAAAATTGATTATTCCCCTATTGAGGGCGACATTATTGACCTGGCCCGTTTTGGCGAGCTGGGCAGCCAGGGGGTGCTTGCGCTGCTGGCTGATTCCACCAACGCTGAGAAGCCCGGCAGCACCATGAGTGAGCGCAAGGTGGGGGAATCTTTTGATAATCTGTTTAATCAGGCCCAAAACAAGCGGATTTTGGTGGCAACGTTTGCTTCCAATATTCATCGTATCCAGCAGGTGATCAGCTGTGCTCAGAAGTATGGGCGGAAGGTTGCGGTTTCCGGCAGGAGTATGATCAATGCGGTGACCAAAGCGCTGGAGCTTTCTTATCTTCATGTGCCGGACGGGCTGCTGATTGACATTGATATGGTGGGCCGTTACCCTGATAATCAGATTGTGCTGATTACCACCGGCAGCCAGGGGGAGCCGATGTCCGCCTTGAGCCGGATGGCTATGGGGGATCACCGGAAAATTTCTATTACACCCAACGATTTTATTATCATTTCCGCAAATCCTATTCCGGGCAACGAGAAAACGGTAGGCAGAGTCGTCAACGAGCTGATGAAGCTGGGCGCCGAGGTAATTTACGAGAAGATGTACGAGGTGCATGTTTCCGGCCATGCCTGCCAAGACGAGCTGCGGCTGATGCTGGGACTTACCCGGCCCAAGTTTTTTATGCCGGTGCATGGTGAGTATAAGCAGCTGAAAAAGCATGCCGGGCTGGCAAGCTCTCTGGGCATTCCCAAGGAAAATATTTTTATTGGGGACATTGGCCAGGTTCTGGAAACCAACGGCGAGGAGATGAAATTTACCGGGACGGTACCTGCGGGGCGGGTTCTGGTGGATGGCCTTGGGGTTGGCGATGTAGGCAGCATCGTGCTGCGGGACCGGAAGCACCTGGCTCAGGACGGATTGATTGTAGCGGTAGTTGCTATGGAAACGGAAAGCGGCGCTATTGTAGCGGGGCCGGACTTAGTTTCCCGCGGGTTTGTGTATGTACGGGAAGCAGAAACCATGATGGCGGAGGCGAGAAAAATCTGCCGGGATGTGATTGAGGAGTGTTCTGACGGCGGTATGCGGGAGTGGAGCGGCATGAAAACCCGGATTCGGGATGAGCTTTCGGACTATTTTTACAACAAGACCAAAAGAAGCCCAATGATTCTGCCGGTAATCCAGCAAATTTAAGCACAGAAACAGAGAAAAGGGGAAACCGCACAGGCTTCCTCTTTTGTATATGTAAAAAAATATAAGCGGAAGCGGAAGTGGAAACGCTATTTCGACCAAGCTGCCGCCTAAAAATTTTCTTGGCAACATTCAATCGCTCCCGAAAGGGAGGGTTCCGCCACTATTCACTATTCGCTATTACTTTTTACTTTCTTAGTACCATAATAATAAAGATTGACTTTTCCACCAATCTTTATTATTATGGTACTAAGTCGTAGTATCTGCACCCATAGTTCTGAGGTGAAAAGAGGAGGGAAGCTGTGAAAAAACGGATCAATCTGTTTACTCCGTCGCTGGTTGTTCTGCTGGTGCTGTGTGTGGGGATGACTGCTGTCAGTTGGTTTATGGATCGTCGGCTTTTTTATCTGGAGGCCGCTTTGCTGCTGGCTGCTTTGATCTACATACTGATTGATATGCGCAACTCCAAAAAAACCATGCACCGGGTGCTTACCCAAATGGGCGAGCTGCTTTCTGATACGCAGCGGGGGGTGCTTACCTCCATTCCGCTGCCGGTGGTGGTTACCCAGGAGGATGGGGATATCCTTTGGTATAATGAGCTTTTTCGGGACGAAGTGCTGGCCCAGATCGACAGCTACGGGATAAACCTTGCGGAAATTGCCGGAATCGACCACCAGAAGCCCTGCCCAAAGGACGGCGTGAGCTTGGTGCGGGAAAACCGGGAATATACCGTTTACTACAGCAGTAATTTAGAGCACGAACGTCCTATGAAGGTGTTTTATTTTATTGAGGATACCCTGTTAAAGCGCTTTGCTCGGGAGTATCACCTTACACGGCCCTCGGTGGCCATTATTCTGCTGGATAACTATGAGGAGCTTACCCAAAGCCTGCCGGAAAGCGACCGCTCCCAGGTGCTGGCTAAGGTGGAAACTGCCGTAAAGCGGTATTTTTCCAGCTTTGAGGGCTTTGTGTATAAAATGGAGCGGGACCGGTATGTTTGTGTGCTGGAAAAACGGCATTTGGATCAGATGATTCAAAACCGGTTCCATATTCTGGACGAAGTGCGTGAGATCAGCCCTAATGAGAAAATGCCGGCTACCCTTTCCATCGGCCTGGGGTTGGACGCCCCCTCCTTGCAGGAAGCGGAGCATATGGCCCGCCAGGCGCTGGATATGGCCCTGGGCCGCGGCGGCGATCAGGCGGCGGTAAAAACCCGGAACGGCTATGAGTTCTTTGGCGGGGTGGCTAAAGGGGTGGAAAAGCGCACCAAGGTAAAAACCAGGATTATGGCCTCCGCTTTGATTGAGCTGATACAAAACAACGATAACGTCATATTGATGGGCCACAAGTTTGCGGATTTGGACTGCTTTGGCTCCGCTGTGGGGCTTTTGAAGGCGATTAAGTCCTTCGGAAAGCCTGCTTGGATTGCCATTGACCGGCAGAAGCATTTGGTTTCCCCCTTATTTGAGCAGCTTTGCCAACAGGGATATGATGATGCTTTCTGCAATCCGGAGGATCTGATGCCTCAAATTGGCCCTAAAACGCTGTTGATTGTAGTGGATACCCACCTAAAGCATTTTGTGGAGTCGGAGGATCTGTACCGGGCCTGTAAAAACGTTGCGGTAATCGACCACCACCGGAAGATGGTGAATTTTATTGACAACGCCATGATTTTTTACCATGAGCCTTTTGCCTCCTCCTGCTCGGAGATGGTAGCGGAGCTGCTGCAGTATTTTGGGGAAAAGCGCCGTGTAGGCCGCCCGGAAGCAGAGGCCTTGCTGGCAGGCATTATGCTGGATACCAAGAACTTCGTCATGCGTACCGGGGTAAGAACCTTTGAGGCGGCGGCTTACCTCCGGCGGCTGGGGGCAGATACGGTAGAGGTAAAGCGGCTGTTTGCCTCCAGCATGGAGGAGTACCAGAACCGTACCAAAATTATGACCTCCGCAGAGGTGTACCGGCACTGCGCTATTGCGGGTACAGCGGAAGCGTTAACCAGCATCAAGCTGGTGGCGCCCCAGGCCGCGGATGAGCTTTTGTCTATCAGTGACGTGGATGCCTCTTTTGTGCTTTACGAATATGAGGGAGGCGTTTCCTTCTCGGCCAGAAGCTTGGGCGGGATAAACGTCCAGATTATTATGGAGAAGCTGGGGGGCGGCGGCCACATGACTATGGCCGGCGCTCAGATGAATGGCGTGGCCTATGAGGAAGCCAGGCAGGCTTTGCTGGAGGCTATTGATGAGTACTATGACCAGAAAAATAAGTAATAGGTAAGAGTGAATAGTGAATAGTGGCGGAACCCTCCCTTGCGGGAGCGATTTTGATATTGGCTTGGTACCGGCTTTTGTGGACGGGAGTGCTGGTTTGGGCTGGGGGGTTGATAATGGGGTTGTTTTTAGGGATGGATGATTTTAAATAATTTAAATAAATTTGATTAGGATAGGAGAATGAGAGGATATGAAGGTTATTTTGAAGCAGGATGTGCAGGGTACCGGCAAAAAAGGGGAGCTGCATGACGTTTCGGACGGGTATGCAAAGAACTTTTTGATTAAGCGGGGTTTGGCTATGGAAGCCACTGCTCAAGCCATGAATGAGCTGAAGGCTAGGGAGGCCGCCGCCCAGCACAGGGTGCAGGTGGATACCGAGCGGGCACTGGCTCAGGTAAAGGAGATCAAGGATAAAACTGTGAAGCTGACCGCTAAGGCGGGGGCTAACGGCAAGCTGTTCGGGTCGGTAACCTCCAAAGAGGTGGCGGAGGGCTTAAAGGCCCAGTATGGTCTGGAAATTGATAAAAAGAAGATCGTGATGGAAAGCGAGATAAAAGCCTTTGGCAATTACAGCGCGGAGCTGAAGCTGTACCCTAATATTTCGGCAAAGATTTTTGTGATGGTATCCGAGGCATAAATCAGATGACGGCGCAGCTGCGGAAAAGCCGTGTCCTGCCGGATTCCCCTGAACTGGGGGCGGCAGGCCACGGCTTTTGCGGAGCATTGCGCGGGTTTGCAGAAACCTGCAGGAAGGAGGAGGACAAATGCCAGAGGAACAAAGCGGTGGAAGCCGTTCTGGCATCCTGCCGGAACGTTCCCCCTATGACTTTCCCGAGCATTTGCGGGCGCTGGAGGCAGAGCAGTCGGTACTGGGGGCAGTGCTGATTGATTCGGGGTGCATGTCTGTTGTGATGGAGTACCTGAAGCCGGAGTCCTTTTGCGATAAGCGGCATCAGGAGATTTTTGCCCTGATGGTGCAGATGTTCTCCTCCGGCCAGCCTATTGACTATATCACGGTGCTGGATCTGGCGCTGCAGGAGAAAATTTTTGAAACCGACCAGTTTGCCAAAAAGTACCTGTATGATATTACCCAGATTGTGCCTTCCGTAAAAAACGTGGAGGCCTATGCTAAAATTGTTCTGGAAAAATCCTATGTCCGCCAGCTGATGAATGTTTCTCAAGGCTTGGCGGAAACGGCGGCAGAGGGTCAGGAGGATGCCTCTAACCTGCTGAATCTGGCGGAGCAGCGGATTATGGACATCCGCCAAGGCCGGGATGAAAAAGGCCTCCAGCGGATCGACGAGATTATTATAGAGGCTTATGATCAGCTCCAGCGTCTTTCCGGCGAAAACCGTGCCCAGTACCTGGGGCTTTCCACCGGCTTTTCTGATCTGGATCATGTTATCACCGGCCTGAATAAAAGTGACCTGCTGCTGGTTGCAGCCCGTCCCGCTATGGGTAAATCGGCCTTTGCGCTGAACATCGCGGTAAATGTGGCGAGAAAAAGTGACGCTAAGGTGGCGGTATTCAGCCTGGAGATGGGCAAGGAGCAGCTGGTAACCAGAATGCTTTCCAGCGAGGCATCTATCTCTGGCACCATGATGCGCACCGGCCAGCTCCAGCCGGGGGACTGGGTGAAGCTGGCGGCTGCGGCTCAGGCACTTTCGTCCAGCGAGATTTATATTGACGACTCTCCGGGACTGAGCGTGCCGGAAATGAAGGCGCGGCTTCGTCGTATGAAGGGCCTGGGGCTGGTGATTATCGATTATCTGCAGCTGATGACCTCCGGCAGAAGGATTGACAACCGGGTGCAGGAGGTTTCGGAAATTACCAGAGGGCTTAAAATTATGGCAAGGGAACTGGACGTGCCGGTGCTTACCCTCTCCCAGCTTTCCCGTGGGCCGGAATCCCGCCAGGACCATCGGCCCATGCTGGCGGATTTGAGAGAATCCGGCTCCATTGAGCAGGATGCCGATATTGTGATGTTCCTGTATCGGGACGCTTACTATAACCAGGAGTCCAACGAGCAGAATATTGCGGAAGTGATTGTGGCTAAAAACCGCCATGGAGAAACCAACACCGTTAAGGTGGGGTGGGACGGCCGGTATACCCGCTTCTGCGGACTGGAGCTGTACCGCAATGAGAGATAAGGCTTTGGCGGCTGTCCGGAAGTATGATATGCTGCCCCCGGGCAGCCAGGTGGTGGCGGCCTTATCCGGCGGGGCGGATTCGGTGGCGCTGCTTCACTTTCTTTGGTCGGTGCAGGGGGAGCTGGAGCTTACCCTCACCGCCTGCCACCTGAACCACAACCTGCGTGGGGAGGAGTCTCTCCGGGATCAGCGGTTTTGTGAGCAGCTATGCCAAAAATGGGGCGTTCCCCTCACTGTTTTTTCGGTGGACGTAAGCGCCTGGGCTCAGTCCCACAATATGGGGGTGGAGGAGAGCGCCCGAACGCTGCGCTACCGTTTTTTTGCGGAGCAGGCAGGGCCGGAGGGCAAAATTGCCACCGGGCATCATTTAGGGGATCAGGCGGAAACGGCGCTGTTTCGTCTGGCAAGAGGTACGGGGCTGAAGGGGCTTACGGGCATTCCGCCGGTAAGAGGGCAGATTATTCGGCCGCTGCTTACCTGTACCCGGCAGGAAATTGAGGCTTATTGCCGGGAAAACCAGCTTTCTTGGGTGACTGACAGCACCAATTTAGCCGATGATTACACCCGCAACCGGCTGCGGCATAAGGTAATCCCGGAGCTGGAGCGGCTGAACCCACGGTTTTATGACGCCGTTGCCCGCACCGTTTCTACTTTGGAAAGAGAAGAAAACTACCTGGCCCGCCAGGCAGGGGCCGCGTTGGAGGCGGTGCTTCTTCCCCAGAGCAAAACGACCTGGAAGCAGGCGGAAGAATCACTGGCCCGGCAAGAAAAGCGGCTGTTGCTGCTGGGAGACCGGCAGGTATTGGCAGAGCTCCACCCGGCCATGCAGCATAGGGTTATCCACCGTTTGTTGGCAAGGCAGGGCGTAGAGGAGGAGGCTAAAAAGATCGAGCTTTGCCTGCAAACCGCTTTAAGCGGAACCGGCGGGGTGCAGCTGGGTATCTGTCTGTTCTTTTTTGCAGGACGGGGTCACTTCGGGCTGTGCCAAAGCAAGGCGCCAGGGCCTGCCGAAAGGGCGACGTCCCCAAAGGAGCAGCTGCCGGTTATTTGGGACTATAAACGGCAGAGCAGCCTGCTTTTACCTGATTGCCGGGAGATTTTTCTTGCGTTTTTGAAGGGAGATTGTGAACAAACGGAAAATTTTCAAAAAAACTGCGGGAAATTCTTAAAAAACCAGTTGGATTGTGATAGAATAAGTGGTACTCTTAGATTACGCCACCGAAACGAGGGCGACAGGTACCATCCGGCGGGGCGCAGCGGCTCCCGCACCTTAAAAAAGCTTTGCAATGATGTAAAAATGCCTTTGGAACGGCGAGCCTCCCTTTGGATTTTGGAGGATGAGGAAGGAATTCTGTGGGCGGAGGAGTTTGGCGTGGCCCGGCGGGCGGCTGCCGGGGAAAACTGCAAAAATGCGGCGGAAATCCGGTTGCTGCCGGTGAAAATGGGTGGAGGTTTTGAGAATGAACTGTGTGAGCGACATGAAAAATGATATTGCCTCGGTGCTGATCTCCGAGGAGCAGATTGCCGAAAAGGTGCAGGAGCTTGGCCGGCGGATCAGCGAGGATTACAGGGATAAAAACCTGCTGCTGGTAAGCGTGCTGAAAGGCTCGGTAGTGTTTATGGCAGATTTGATGCGCGCCGTTACCATACCGGCCAGGGTGGACTTTATGTCTGTTTCCAGCTATGGCTCCGGGGTAAAAACCTCCGGTGTGGTAAAGATTATCAAGGATTTGGATATTCCTTTGGAAGGCTATGATATCTTGATTGTGGAGGATATTTTGGACAGCGGCAAAACCCTCAGCTATCTGCGGGAGATTTTGTACCAGCGCAACCCCAAAAGCATCCGCATTGCCACCCTGCTGGATAAGCCGGAGCGCCGCCAGGTTGACCTGACTGCCGACTACTCCTGCTTCAGCGTTCCGGATGAATTTGTGGTGGGCTACGGCCTGGATTATGATGAAAAATACCGCAATTTGCCCTATGTAGGGGTACTCAAGCCCTCGGTTTACGGGGAGTAAACGGGCAAGGCGCAAAAATATAGGCAGGCGCTTCGTCAAAGCATTTTATTTTATGGACGTCGGTACGGCAAACCCTTACGGGTTTCGCCTTTTCATACTCAGCGCTTTTCGGGGAGCTTCCCCGGTTTTCCAGGCGGCTTTGGCCTGTGCAGGGCTGTAAGACGTCACTTTTACACAAAAGGAGTGGAATTATTTGGCCAAAAAGAGACCGAGCGGTTTTGGAATTTACGTACTGATTTTGGTAATGCTTACCTTTGGTGCGGTTGCGGTTTTATCCATGCGCACAGAAACCAACACGGTGCCTTATTCCAAAATCGTTTCTTACTTCGAGGAGGATCAGGTAGAGTGGTATGAGCTGGACCTCAACTCCAGCCAGCTTACCATGCGGCTGGAAAGCCAGGAGAACGTTTACTATCAGGTGCCTAACCTGGGGCTGTTTATTCAGAAGGTAGACCCCCTGGTAACCGCCCATAATCAGGCAAATCCGGACGACCCGATTACCTATAACTGGATTCCCCTGCGGGAAACCCCCTGGTGGCTGAGCCTGCTGCCCTCCCTGCTGTTGATCGGCGCTATGGTGGCGCTGTGGATCTTTATGATGCGTCAGGCGGGCGGTGGCGGCAACGGCAAGGTGATGAACTTTGGCAAAGCCAAAATGAAGCCTCAGGAGGACGGCAGGAAGGTAACCTTTGACGATGTTCAGGGTGTGGATGAGGAAAAGGAAGAACTTTCCGAAATTGTGGACTTTTTGAAGGACCCCCGGAAGTACAGCGAGCTGGGTGCTAAAATCCCCAAGGGCGTACTGCTGGTGGGCCCTCCCGGAACAGGCAAAACCCTGCTTGCCAGAGCGGTGGCGGGGGAGGCTGGCGTACCCTTCTTCTCCATCTCCGGCTCGGACTTTGTGGAGATGTTTGTAGGCGTAGGCGCTTCCCGGGTGCGGGATCTGTTTGATCAGGCCAAGAAAAACGCGCCCAGCATCGTATTTATTGACGAAATCGACGCTGTGGGACGTCACCGGGGCGCAGGCCTGGGCGGCGGCCACGATGAACGGGAGCAGACCTTAAATCAGCTGCTGGTGGAAATGGACGGCTTTGCCGCCAACTCCGGTGTTATTATCATTGCCGCCACCAACCGGCGGGATATTCTGGATCCTGCGCTGCTGCGTCCCGGCCGGTTTGACCGTCAGGTGGTAGTATCCTACCCGGATATTAAGGGCCGTGAGCTGATTTTGAAGGTACACACCAAAAATAAGCCCTTGGGGCCGGATGTCAACCTTTCTACCATTGCGAAAACGACCGCGGGCTTTACCGGGGCGGACCTGGAGAACTTAGCCAATGAGGCGGCGCTGCTGGCGGTGAAAAAGGGCAAAAAGGCCATCACTATGGAGGAAATCGAGGAGGCTACCATCAAGGTGGTGGCAGGGCCGGAGAAGAAATCCCATGTGGTGCCCCATAAGGATAAAAAGCTTACTGCCTATCATGAGGCGGGCCATGCTATCTGTACCTACTACTCCCCCCTGCAGGACCCGGTGCATCAGGTTTCCATTATCCCCCGGGGGATGGCTGGCGGCTTTACCATGTCCTTGCCCACTGAGGACCGAAACTATCGCCGTAAAAAGGAGATGGAGGAGGATCTGGTAGTGCTGTTGGGCGGCCGGGTGGCCGAGCAGCTGATTTTGGACGATATCTCCACCGGCGCCTCTAATGACCTGGAGCGGGCAAGCAACCTGGCCCGGAATATGGTTACCCGCTATGGCTTCAGCGACAGGATGGGTCCTATCGTCTATGGCCAGGATCATGGCGAGGTGTTCCTGGGACGGGACTTTAACCAGAGCCGCAACTTCTCCGAAACAGTAGCGGCCGAAATTGATGAGGAAATTCGCCGGATTATCGGCGATGCTTACGGTATCACCGAGGATATTTTGAAAACCCATATGGATCAGCTTCATCTGGTGGCTCAGTACCTCTTTGAGTTTGAAAAGATTGAAGGGGAGGACTTTAAGAAGCTGATGGAAGGTCAACTGGATTACCATCCCGATTATCAGGGGATTCCGGATGAAAAGGACGCCAAAAAGCCTGGGGAGGAGCCGCAGGCTGAACAAGGCAGCTCGTCCCAGCCGGAGCCGCCTGAGTTTGACGGTGAGGCGTAAAACGGCTTTGCAAAGCAAAAAACAAAGGGTAAACATAAGCCCCGGACCGCAGAACAGATGCGGCCTGGGGCTGTGCCATGCCGGTATTTCCAGCATTTTCCATTTTTGGCGGGACGGGACTGCACCGGTATATTGATCTGCTTTCAGGGGGCGTTTTTATTGTATTTGGAGACAAACAGGCTGCTGCTGCGGAGCTTCGCGATAACTGATGCGGAAGACCTGCAGGAAATTTTGGGGGACGCAGAAACCATGCGGTACAGCGAGCCGCCCTACACCTTTGCCCAAACCTGCCGCTTTTTAACAGATTTTTGTATGGCCCAAAAGGGCGGGCTGGCCGCTGTGGAGAAAGAAAGCGGCAGGCTGATCGGCTACCTGCTGTTCCACCCTTTATCAGAGGGAATTTATGAGATCGGCTGGTTCTTTAACCGGCAGGTTTGGGGGCGCGGCTATGCCCAGGAGGCTTGCTCCCGCCTGATGGATTATGCTTTTGAGACCCTTTGTGCTCATAAAATTGTGGCGGAAACCATTGACCCGGTAAAGTCGGTAAAGCTGATGAAACGGCTGGGCATGGCCTGTGAAGGAGTGCAGCGCCGTCAGGTAAAGGATCTTTCCGGCAACTGGGCGGACCTGCATTTGTACGGCATTTTGGCAGAGGATTGGCAAAAAGCAAAGGAGGAGCGACAGCAATGACATTAGAGGAAGCAATGGATGCAGTGATGGCTATTGATGAGCAATCCGGCATTTCCCGGAACATTTACGCCATGGAGGAGTGTGCCGAGCTGACCAAGGAGCTTACCAAAGAAATGCGGGGCAAAGGCAGCCGGGAAGCAGTAATAGAGGAAGCCTGCGATGTGCTGGTAACTACAGGCATTCTGCTGCGGTATTACGGGGTTTCAGAGGCGGAAATCCGGGAGAGGATGCTTGCAAAATGCAACCGGGCGGTGGGCCGGTACCAGAATAGTAAAGAGGTGTAAAGGCGGCAGCCTTTTCGGGGACGTCCTGCGCGGGGTGGTTTTGCGTATTGCGGCAGGCTGCCGGATCAGGCTGAGAAACCAAAAGGGCAGTTACGTCCTGAAAATGATATGATTTTGGTGAGAAATGGGCTCAGTTTGGCCTGAAATGAGCGGATTTTTGCAAAAAATGCTTGACTTTTTGCCGGAAATTTAGTTTGATAGATAGTACAAACGTTCTGCCGGGAATCAGCCCCGGTATTTGACCCAGGATAGGAGGAACTTGGATGGCGGCTAAAACCAAGGGAGCCAGCAATGAAAGCATTTCGTCCCTAAAAGGGGCGGATCGGGTAAGAAAGCGCCCGGGAGTGATTTTTGGTTCCGATGGACTGGAGGGGTGCCAGCACTCGGTGTTTGAAATCCTCTCCAATTCTATTGATGAAGCCAGAGAGGGGCGGGGAGATAAAATTATCGTTACCCGTTACCGGGATGGCTCTTATGAGATTGAGGACTTCGGCTGCGGCATTCCGGTGGATTACAACAACCGGGAGCAGCGGTATAACTGGGAGCTGGTGTTCTGCGAGCTGTACGCCGGCGGAAAATACAACACCAACAGCGGGGAAAACTATGAGTTCTCCCTGGGGCTGAACGGCCTGGGCCTTTGCGCCACCCAGTATGCCTCCGAGTACATGGAGGTGGAGATTCATCGGGACGGGCAGAAGTATACCCTCCGGTTTGAAAAGGGTGAAAATGTGGGCGGACTGCATCAGGAGCCGTTTCGTTATAAGCAAACAGGCACCCGCATCCGCTGGAAGCCGGATTTGGAGGTGTTTACCGAAATACACATCCCTCTGGAGTATTTTCAGGATGTGCTGAAGCGCCAGGCGGTAGTGAACGCCGGGCTGGTGCTCCAGCTGCGCAATGAAACAGATGCCGGCTTTGATACCACGGAGTACTGTTATCAGGAAGGCATTACCGACTATGTAAAGGAGCTTGCGGGGGACCAAACCCTTACCCCGGTGCAGTTCTGGCAAAGTGAGCGCCAGGGACGTGACCGGGAGGATAAGCCTGAGTATAAGGTAAAGCTGAGCGTGGCGGTGTGCTTTTCCAACAGGACGAAGCTGCTGGAATATTATCACAATTCCAGCCATTTGGAGCATGGCGGTTCCCCGGAAAAGGCGGTGCGGGCGGCTTTTGTGTACCAAATCGACAGTCTTCTCAAGCAGTCCGGCAAATATCTTAAAGGGGAAAGCAAAATCACCTTTGCCGACGTGGAGGACTGCCTGATGCTGGTTTCCTCCTCCTTTTCCACCCAAACCTCTTACGAGAACCAGACCAAAAAGGCCATTACCAACCGGTTTATTTACGAGGCTATGAACGACTTTTTGCGCCACCAGCTGGAGGTTTATTTTATTGAAAACCCGGACGATGCCGCCCGGATTGCCGAGCAGGTGCTGGTAAACAAGCGCAGCCGGGAAAACGCCGAAAAAACAAGACTGAATTTGAAAAAAAAGCTGGCAGGCTCCATCGACGTCACCAACCGGATACCCAACTTTGCGGACTGCCGCACCAAGGACGTCTCCCGCCGGGAAATCTACATCGTTGAGGGCAACTCCGCTTTAGGCTCCTGTAAGCTGAGCCGGGATTCGGAGTTCCAGGCCATTATCCCGGTGCGGGGCAAAATTTTGAACTGCATGAAGGTGGAGTACGACCGGATTTTCAAAAGCGAAATCGTCACCAATATTATGAAGATTTTAGGCTGCGGCGTAGAGGTAAAGGGCAAAGCCAACAAGGATTTTTCCACCTTTGACCTTTCCGCCCTGCGCTGGAACAAGGTAATTATCTGTACCGATGCCGATGAGGACGGCTTCCAGATCCGCACTTTGATTTTATCTATGCTGTATCGTCTGGTGCCTACCCTGATTGAAAAGGGCTATGTGTATATTGCCGAATCCCCCCTGTTTGAGATTACCGCCAAGGATCAGACCTATTTTGCTTACAATGAGGGTGAAAAGGTGCGCATTGTCAAAAAGCTGGAGGAGAAAAAGCAGAAATATACCCTCCAGCGCTCCAAGGGATTAGGCGAGAATGAGCCGGATATGATGTGGCTGACTACCATGAACCCGGAGACACGACGTCTGATTAAGGTAAACCCGGTGGATGCCGCCGAAACTGCCCGGGTGTTTGACGTCCTGCTGGGAAATAACCTGGAGGGCCGAAAGGAACTGATTGCCGAAAAGGGCGCCGCTTACATTGATATGGCGGATATTTCGTAAGAGAGGGGAGAAGGGTAATGGCAGGAAAAAAGAAAACGGCAAACGAGGGGTCAAGCAGCCGCCGCACTACTCAAAAGGCCAATTTTGAAAAGGCCGGCGTGGTGGTAGACCAGCCTATTGTGGAAACGCTGGAAAAGAATTTTATGCCTTATGCAATGAGCGTAATCCTCTCCCGGGCAATCCCGGAGATCGACGGCTTCAAGCCTTCCCATCGAAAGCTGCTGTACACTATGTACAAAATGGGGCTGCTTACCGGCGCCAGGACTAAGTCCGCCAATGTGGTAGGCCAAACCATGCGGTTAAATCCCCATGGCGATCAAGCGATCTACGATACTCTGGTTCGCCTTTCCCGAGGGAACGAGGCGCTGCTGCACCCCTATGTGGACTCTAAGGGCAACTTCGGCAAGGCATATTCCCGGGACATGGACTGCGCCGCCTCCCGGTATACCGAGGTAAAGCTGGATCCGATCAGTGCCGAGCTGTTCCGGGATATTGACAAGGACACCGTGGACTTTGTGGATAACTACGACAATACCATGAAGGAGCCCACCTTGTTCCCGGTAACCTTTCCCACTGTGCTGGTAAACGCCAATGTGGGCATTGCAGTGGGTATGGCCAGCGCGATCTGCCCCTTTAACCTGGCGGAGGTGTGCGAGGGGGCCATTGCCCTTTTAAAAAATCCTCAGGCGGACTTGACAGGAATTTTGAAAGCCCCGGACTTCCCCGGAGGCGGCTTTCTGATCTATCAGCCAGAGGAAATGAAAAAAATCTATCAAACCGGCAGGGGTTCTGTTCGTGTTCGGGGACGTTACAGCTACGATAAGTCCAATAATTGTATCGAAATTACCGAGATTCCTCCAACTGCCACCGTGGAGGTTATTATCGACAAGGTGGTGGACCTGATTAAGGCGGGAAAAATCCGGGAGATTTCTGACCTGCGGGACGAAACCGACCTTTCCGGCCTCAAGCTTACCATTGACCTGAAGCGGGGCATTGACCCGGACAAGCTGATGCAGAAGCTGTTCCGTATGACGCCCTTGGAGGATGCCTTTTTCTGCAATTTTAATATCCTGATCGGCGGCGCCCCCCGGGTAATTGGAGTTTATGATATCTATAACGAGTGGATCGCTTTCCGGCAGGAAAGCGTGCGACGTCGCGTATACTTTGATTTGCAGAAGCGCAGGGAAAAGCTGCATCTTCTTCGGGGCCTGCAGTGCATTTTGGTGGACATCGACAAGGCTGTGCGCATTGTGAGGGAAACCCAGCGGGAAGAGGATGTCGTCCCTAACCTGATGGTAGGCTTTGGCATTGACCAGATTCAGGCGGATTATGTGGCGGAAATCCGCCTGCGTCACCTGAACCGGGAATATATTTTGGAGAGAACCAAGGAAACTGAAAACCTGGAGCAGGAAATTGCCGATATGGAGGATATTGTTTCCAATAAGGACCGGATTCGGGATATTATGATCCGGGAACTGAAGGAGGTTGCCAAAAAGTACGGCAAGCCCCGTAAAACCATGATTCTGTTTGAGGAGCAGCAGGCCCTGGCAGAGGAGGAGGAAGAAATTCCGGATTACCCGGTGCATCTTTTCTTTACCAGGGAGGGGTATTTCAAGAAAATCACTCCACAGTCCCTGCGGATGAGCGGGGAGCATAAGCTGAAGGAGGGGGACGCTATCGCCCAAACAGTAGAGTCCACCAACAATGCCGAGCTGCTGTTTTTTACGGATAAGTGCCAGGTGTACAAATCTCGGGCCTGTGAGTTTGAGGATACCAAAACCAGCGTAATGGGGGATTATCTCCCCGCCAGGCTGGGCATGGATGAGGGAGAGCTGCCGGTTTATATGGCTGTTACCGGCGGAGAATTCCCCGGTTATATGGTGTTTGTATATGAAAACGGAAAAATTGCCAAGGTAGAGATGAAATCCTACGCCACCAAAACCCGGCGGAAAAAGCTGCTGGCGGCCTACAGTGATAAAGCCCCTTTAACAGCCGCCCTCTATCTGCCTCAGGATAGCGATTTGGTGCTGACCTCCTCCGGTGGGCGGGTGCTGGTGCTTGATACCGGGGAGCTGCAGCCCAAAGCTACCCGGGATACCCAGGGGGTTGCAGTCATGTCCCTGAAAAAGAATGCGGTAGTGGCAAAGGCGGAGCTTTTGCGCCCGGAACAGTTTGAAAACCCTCAAAGGTACCGGCCCAAATCTTTCCCCACCCAGGGTAGCCTGCTCCGGCCGGAGGATGTGGAGGAGCAGCTTTCCCTTATGCCGGAGCCTGGAAAATAGCGTTTTGCTGGGACGTCCTGCTCTTTTTGGCCCGGCGTTTTGGTTTGGGGGCTTCCCTGATCGGGCTTTTTCCCGAGGGTGGAGGCCCTTTTTTGCCGCTTGTCTTAAAAGAAAATGTTTCACGTGAAACAATTGTTCTTTTTGCGCTGCCACCGGAGAGGGTTTTTGGCCATGTGCGCAGCACGGCCAAAGCCTAAAAAAGCATAGTTTTTTCATACAGAAGTAGAGCTGTTTCAAAACCTTATGACGAAAAAATTTGCAGCAACATTCCAATCAAAATTGCAGGAACAGTTGCGAAAACAGGTTTGGCGGGATATAATAATTTGAGAATGATAACCACTTTGTGGAATAGAAAAAAACGAAGCATATTCGTCACAAACAACAAATGAAACCTTAAAACAACAAAATGAGGCGGGAGGAAACGTTGATGAAAAATGCCGGTGTTGACCACTATTTTGCGGCTTTGAAAGGCAAAAAAATCGCCTTTTTGGGGGCAGGCGTTACCAATAATGACTGTATCCGCTGGTTTTGCCGGAAGGGGATGGACGTTACCCTTTGCGACAGGAAATCTCCTGAGCAGCTGGGGGAGCTTTACCGGGAGTTTGAAGGATTGGGGGTTTCCTTCTGCTTAGGAGAGCAGGCAATGGAGCATTTGGAGCAGTTTGACGTGCTGTTCAGGGCCCCTGGGGTTTACTACCATAAACCGGAGCTGGAGCGCTCCAGGGAAAAGGGGATTGTTGTAACCTCTGAAATGGAAACCTTTTTTGACCTTTGCCCCTGCCCCACCATTGCGGTGACAGGCAGCGACGGCAAAACCACTACCACCACCCTGATTTCCGAAATGCTGAGGGAAATGGGCTGCCGGGTACATTTGGGCGGAAATATTGGCCGGGCGCTGCTGCCTGTTGTGGAGGAGATTCAGCCGGAGGACTTTGCTGTGGTAGAGCTTTCCAGCTTCCAGCTAATTTCTATGCGGGAAAGCCCGGATATTGCCGTAGTCACTAACGTTGCGCCTAACCATCTGGATGTTCATGGCACCATGGAGGAGTATATCGTCGCTAAAGAAAATATTTTGCTTCATCAAAATGCCTATTCCCATACCATCCTGAACCGGGATAACGAGATCACCTGGGGGATGAGGGGCCTGGTACGGGGGGAGCTGCGTGCCTTTTCCCGCAGACAGCGGGTGGAGCGCGGCGCTTATCTCAGGGAGGACGGTGTTCTGATTGCTGTGGATAAGGTGGGTGAGCACCCTTTGTTCCATCAGGACGAGATTCGGATTCCCGGAGTGCACAATGTGGAAAATATGCTTACCGTCATAGCCGCCGTGTGGGGCCTGGTTTCCCCGGAAGCTATTACCAGGGTGGCCCGTGAGTTTGCCGGAGTGGAGCACCGGATTGAGCTGGTGCGGGAGCGAAACGGCGTAAAATGGTATAACGACTCCATTGCCTCCAGCCCTACCAGAACGATTGCGGGGCTCAACTCTTTTTCTCAAAAGGTGATCCTGATTGCGGGGGGATATGATAAAAAGATTCCCTACGAGCCTTTGGCCCCCAAAATTGCCGAAAAGGTGAAGACATTGATTTTAATGGGGGCAACCGCCCCCAAAATTCTGGCGGCGCTGCAAAGCTGCCCGAACTACCGCCCGGAGGAGATTACTATCCTCCAGGCCGAAAATATGGAGCAGGCGGTTGCTTTGGCGGATCAGGCAGCAAAACAGGGGGACATTGTAACCCTTTCCCCCGCCAGCGCCAGCTTTGACCTTTACCCTAATTTTGAGGTGCGGGGCCGTCACTTTAAGCAGCTGGTGCAGTCCCTTTAAGCCTTTTAGCAAGTAGTGTGGGGGACGTCGCCGAGCGCCGCCCTGCAGGCGGGCTGCCGGCTGGCTTGGCGCCTTGAGAATGCCCTCAGGAAAGTGGACACAGTTGAGCAAAGGAGTAGGTGTAAAGTGAGAAAAATATTGGGATGGGCGGCGGTACTGGCTGCACTGCTGGTACTTGCGGGCTGTGCCGGGAAAGAACCGTTAGAACCCAAGTGGGAGGAATCTCTTTACCGTACAGTGGTTTACAACAGCGGAGAAGATGAAAGCGATGCAACATATTTGGAAATCGCACAGCGCAGTCAGAAGTTGCTGGCGGCGCTGGAGGAGAAAGCGGGAGCGTTTGTGATGGACGCATACAATTATCAGTCTATTGACGATGAGGGAACCCCTCTATACGTTATGAATAACCCAAAGGTTTCAATCGAGATTGCCCCCGCCGGGATGTCGGTGCAGGTGAGCCGGGAATATTTCAAATGGAATCCTATTGAAACAGCGGATGGTTCAAAGCTGGCAGAACAGATCGTACAGGATGATTTGACACTGAATCTGCTTGTTCCGGAGCAGTACTGTGATAGGGAGCAGGAGATACTGGCTGCCTGGAGGGAATACTTCTATTTTGAAAAGGTGGAGGCTGAAAACGATTATAATGAAAGAGCCGGAAAGGAAGAACGGCTGGATATCGCGGAAGATCAACTGGCAGTGAATATCATTTATGTGAAGGATGGGCAGCGGTACTTTACTTATCGGAGCGACTGTGCGTCTTCTGACGGAAGCTGGATTACCGATCCCTTGGTGCAGATTTATACCGGGAACATTCACTGCAACTATGCTCACAGCTTTTTGACACAGTGGACATATATCCCATCAGAAGCAGGTTCGCCGGAAAAGGCTTACGAAGAAATTGCTCCTTACATTTTGGAATGTGGCGCACAGGAGAGCTTAAAGGAGCTGCGCCCTTTGCGGAATAAGTAGGTTAAAATCGTGTTTTTTGCAAGCGGATTTTAGAGAGAAAAGATAAATGCTAAAAAATTATGGAGGTAATATTGCTTATGCACCTTGCTTTCGGCTTAGCTAATTCCTGGTTGCCGGGAAGCTTTCAAAAGGGAAGCATGAAGCAGTAAACCGGCAGGACGTCCTGCAAAAAAGAAAATTTGCTGCGGAAAGAAGGAAAAAAGCATGGAAGTATCCTTGGAAAGGCTGCGGGAGGACTTGTTTGCCCTGGCTGCGGCGCATGGGGTTTCCGGCGAGGAGGGCGGAGCGGCTGAAGTGGCTGCCAGACTGTTGAAACCGCTGGGAGAAACCTGTATTGACCGGCTGCACAGTGTGATTTGCCGGGTTTGCCCTCAGCAGGAGGGGAAGCCTCATCTGCTGCTGCAGGCCCATTTGGATGAGATTGGCCTGATTGTTACTTATATTGAGGATAACGGCTTCCTCCGGGTTGCCCAGTGCGGCGGGATGGACCGCCGGGTGCTGCCGGGCAGCAGTATGGTGGTTCATGGAAAAAAAGAGCTGCCTGCGGTGGTTTGCCTGCCGCCCAACGCGGTGGAGGAGGACGCCGATAAGGTACCGAAGATTGAGGATTTGTATCTGGACATTGGGTATAACAAGGAGCAGGCGGAGCGGCTTGTTTCCCTTGGTGACAGGGTGACGATGGATATGCCCCCTGCCTCCCTTTTGAAAGACAGGGTAACCGGCAAGGCTATGGATAACCGCTCCAGCTGCGCTATGATGATTGAGGCTGCCCGGCTGATCAAAGACCTTGCCCCGGGCTGCGGCGTTACCGTATTGCTGAGCAGCATGGAGGAGATCGGCTGCCAGGGGGCGCGGGTGGGTACCTTTGCGATTCAGCCCAGCCATGCGGTGGTCAGCGACGTCAGCTTTGCCAGAACCCATGATATTCCCGAGGGGAGGGGCTATACTCTGGGGGGCGGGCCTATGGTGGGCATTGCTCCTGTTCTTTCCGGCAAAATGGCGGAGGAGATGAAGATTTTAGCTGCCGGGGAGGATATCCCGGTGCAGCTGGAGGTAATGGGCGGCTCTACCGGAACAGATGCCGATTACGTGGCGATTTCCGGCACAGGGGTGGAAACAATACTGCTTTCTCTGCCTTTGCGGTACATGCATACCCCTGTAGAGGTGGTAGACTTGAACGATCTGGCCCGGTGCGCCCGTTTGGTGGCCGCCTATGCCAAAGCTTTGGGGGAAAAGGAGGCAGAACAATGAGCCTGTGGGAAAATATTGCCGCGTTCAGCGAATTGACCGGTATTTCCGGCAGAGAACAGCCGGTGCGGGACGTCCTATGTAAAAAACTGGAGCAGCTGGGCCTTCCCTTTGAGATGGACAGGGTAGGTAATCTTATTATTCATAAGGCCGGGACGAAAGCGGGCCCAAAGGTGCTGGTAGCCGCCCATATGGACGAGCCGGGCTTTTTGGTGCGCTGGATTGAGAAGGACGGCAGGGTGCGGCTGGCCACGGTTGGAGAGATTGGTAAAACCATGATGGCAGGCCGCCGGGTTTTGATTGGCAAAAGTAAGGTGCCTGGAGTAATTGGGGTAAAGCCTACCCACTTGCTGAACCAGGAGCAGAGGGGCAAGGCGGCCCAGACAAAAGAGCTGTATGCGGATATTGGGGCTGACGGCGCGGAGCAAGCGGAAAAGGCAATTTCTGTAGGAGATGAGGCGGTTTGGGAAAACCGGTTTGAATTTTTTGGCGAGAAGCTCTGTAAAGGAAAAGGGCTTGATAGCCGGATTCCCTGTGCTGTGCTGCTGGAGCTGCTGTCACGTCCTACAGAGGTTGGCTTTACGGCGGTGTTTACCGTGCGGGGTGTGACAGACTGCGGTGGGATGTCTGCCGCGGTGTTTGCAAACAGGCCGGAAATGGTGATTACCTTAGGGGGCGCCCCTGCGGCGGATGGCTTTGGGTTTTCCGGCGAGAAGCAGCTTTGTTGTTTGGGCGAGGGTCCGGTGGTCCCCTTTATGGAAAAGGCCATGGTGTATGACCGCGCCTTGTATGAATCGGCCTTTGCAGTGGCGGAGGAGCGGGGGCTCAGCTGCCAGAACAAGCGGATGGTTACCCCTGCCGGGGAAAGCAAGGCGGCGCAGATCAGCGGCGAGGGGGCGAGAACTGCCGCGTTGCTGCTGCCGGTGCGGTACTTGGGTACGCCGGTTTGCACTGCCCACCAGGAGGACGTCCAAAGCATGACAGAGCTGGCAGAGGGCCTGCTGGAAAGGCTGGCCCGGCTGTGATGGAGCTGGTAACTGAAAAGAACCGGCGGGCTTTTGTTCAGGCCTGTGAGCTTACCCCTGCCATTGGGGCGGAGATTTTTGCTCAGGATGCCCTTTTTGGCAATGACCAAGCTTTTTGTAACAGCTGGGTGCTGCGGGGCAAAGCCGGCGAGGGGCTGGCGGCTGCGGGTAGGCTGCGTTCTACCCTGCGGATTGCGGGAGGCCAACAGGCAGATCCAGAGCAGCTTGCCCTTTTTTGCAGGTGGATTGGCGGATGGGAATGCCTGCAGCTCCCCCTAAAAACGGCGGAAAAGCTGCTGCCATACTTTCCCATAGGGCAGGCAGAGCTGCAGTATGGCTGCTTTATGATATGGAGCGGAGAAAATCGGGCGCTTTTGAAAGGTATTCCACAATGGAAAGGGCAGTTTGTGGAAAACCAGGGCCTTACTGCCTGTTATCACCTGCTTTCCCGGCACTATCCTGGGTTTGAGGCCCCTTATGATCTATGGCTTTGTGACATATCGCACCGGATACGTCACGGGCAGGGATATTTGGCCTTGGGAATGGAAGGGCAGGAGGCGGTTTCGGCTGCCGGGGTGTTTGCCCTTAGTGAGCGCTACGGGGTGGTTGGCCCGGTGGCAACCAGCCGGCAGTACCAAGGGCAGGGGCTAGGGAGCAAAGGGGTGCTTATCTGCGTCCGATGGGTTTTGGAGCAGGAGCGTATCCCGGTGCTTTGCTGCCAAAATTCTGCTGCCGGGTTTTACCGGCGGCTGGGCTTTGTACAGCAGGGGCAGTGGGGGGCTATCCGGCTGCTGCCTGGGGCTTTGGGGACGTAAGCGGGCTTTCGGCTTTTTTAATAAAGGAGAAATCATTTGTGATAAGATGGCTTGTCTTTCTGCTATTGGCTTATGGGGCATTATATGCGGGAGTATGGCTGCATGAAATTGGGCATTCGCTTTTGGATTACAGGTTTGGCTGTAAGGACAGCTGGATTCATGTGCAGGTAAAGCCGTATATTTTCTTTTCCACACCCGGGCCGGTAGATATTGAAAAGTATCAGGCAATAACCCCGATGAAGCGCACTCTTGCGGCCTATGGGGGCATTATGGCCAATTTATTTTGGAGCGTGGTCAGCGGTGTTCTTATCATTGCGGTTCGGCCAGGCAATGAATATTTGCTGTTCTTTTTATGGATGTTCCTGACGCTGCATCTGGCGGAAATCGTCAGCTATTTGCTGATTGGCAGTATCTATCTGGTAAGTGATATGGCAGTTGTTGTAAAGGAATACCCCAAGCTGAGAGTGCCTAATTTTATTTTGGGGGTTCTGCTTACGGCGGTTTATGTTTGGACATTGGGAAAGGTACCGCCGGCCTTTCAGTGGTTTATTGTTGTTTGGAACGTTATCACGGTTGCCTCCATGTGCGGGGGAAGGATTGTTTTTTCTCTCCTGCACAAAAGGGTAAGCACCGGGAAATAAGAAAGGATGAAGTAGGGATGCTTTCCCCACAGGAATACCGGGCAGACCCCTGCGGAAGCTTGTCTATCCCTTACTGGAAGGCAAAAAGGGTTGCTGTGCCGTCCCACATAAAAATTGTGCATGACAGGGACTTTGACACGGCCCTTTTGCTGCGGTATAATGACAAAAAATACTTCAGGCTTTTGCACAGGCTGGAGAATATCCCGGAGCGGGACGTCCCGGAAAGGCTGGAGCAGCTTACACCCGCCCAAACCGGGGAGATTGCGGAGCTGATTAACCGCTCTTACGCCCATCTGCACCTTCAGGTAACAGAGGAGTACGTAAAGGGCTGGACAAAAGCGGAAACCCACTGCCCCCGGCTTTGGATTGGAGCCTTTAGGGACGAGAAGCTGGTGGGGGCTATCCTTTGCGACCTTGACCGGGAGATAAGAGAGGCTTCTATTGAGTGGCTTCAGGTGCTGCCGGAGTGCCGGGGACGAGGAATCGGCGCTGCGTTGGTGTGTAAAGCGCTGGAGCAGGTGCGTGGTTTTGCGGACTTTGCCACTGTTTCCGGCGAAACCGGCAACGTAACCTGCCCGGAGCAGGTTTACCGTCGCTGTGGCTTTTCGGGGGCGGATGTGTGGCATATCCTTGAGAAAAAGCCGGAATATTGTGAAAAAGGAGGAGCAGCCCAATGATTTTGTTGGTGGTGGATACCCAAAAGGGGATCACCGATGAAAGATTGTATGAATTTGAAAAGGTGCGGAGCAATATCCAAACGCTGCTTGCGGAAGCAAGAAAAAACCGGGTGGAGGTTGTATATGTCCGGCATGACGACGGCCCCGGCACCGGGTTTTCTGTTGGGGATGAGAAATTTCAGATTTATGAGGGATTTGCTCCGGAGCAAGGGGAGCGCATTTTTGATAAAACGGTGAACAGCGCTTTTCATCCCTCCACGGGATTGGCGGAGTACCTGGCGCAAAAGCAGGAAAAACGGATTATGATTGTGGGCCTGCAGACCGATTTCTGCATAGACGCCACCATCAAAAGCGGCTTTGAGCATGGCTTTGAAATGCTAGCGCCGGAGGGGACCAACTCTACCTTTGATAACGATTTTATGAAAAAAGAGGATACCTACCGGTATTACAACCATTTTATCTGGCCGAACCGGTATGCCCGGTGCATTTCTTTGGAATGTGCCGTGGAGTTGCTCCGGCAATCGGGCAAAGCATGAGAATGAAAGGAAAATGACGTCATGGCAGAACAGGAATTTTTTAAGCTGGACCCCAAGCTGAGGGCATTGGGAGAACAAACCCAGCAGGCGGTGCAGGAGCGGTTTGAGGAGATTGACCGGATTGCCGAATACAACCAGCTGAAGGTGCTGGCTGCTTTTCAGGACCACCGGGTAAGCGAAAGTTATTTTTACGGCTCCACCGGCTATGGCTACGGGGACAAAGGCCGGGATGAGCTGGACGGCATTTACGCCCAGGTGTTTGGCGCTGAGGACGCTTTGGTGCGCCACAGCTTTGTTTCCGGCACCCACGCCCTTACTACGGCGCTGTTTGGGGTTCTCCGTCCCGGCGACGTCCTGCTCTCTTTAACCGGCAGCCCTTATGATACCCTGACGGAAGTGATCGGCATCCAGGGCGCTCCGGGGGACGGCTCCCTGAAAGACTTCGGCGTGGTCTACCGTCAGTTGGAGCTCAGGCCGGACGGCACCCCGGATTATGAGAGCATTCCCCAGGCGGTAAAAGGGGTGAAGGTGGCTTATTTGCAGCGTTCCCGGGGGTATGCGGTGCGGGCCTCCCTTACCATCGACGTCATAGAAAAAATATGCCGGAAGGTGCGGGAAGGCAATCCGGAAGCGATTATCATGGTGGATAACTGCTATGGCGAGTTTGCCGAAACCCGAGAGCCTACCCAGGTGGGGGCGGATCTGGTTATCGGCTCGTTGATCAAAAACCCCGGGGGCGGCATTGCCCATACCGGCGGTTACATTGCGGGACGTAAGCGCCTGGTTGAGCTTTGCGCTTACCGGCTTACCTCCCCGGGCATGGGCAGGGAGGTGGGATGCAGCCTGCAGGAGTCCCGGTATATGTATCAGGGTTTTTTCTTTGCGCCAACGGTGGTGGCCTCGGCCATTAAAACCGGGGTGTTTGCGGCAAAGCTGTTTGAGAATTTGGGCTGCACGGTCTATCCCCGTTGGAACGAGCCCCGCACCGATATTATTCAGGTGGTGGAAACCGGATCTCCCGAGGGGCTGGTGGCCTTCTGCCAGGGAATCCAGCAGGGCTCCCCGGTGGACGCTTACGTCACCCCGGAGCCCTGGGATATGCCTGGCTATCAGGACCAGGTGATTATGGCGGCGGGGGCCTTTACCATGGGGGCATCCATTGAGCTTTCGGCAGACGGGCCGATTCGGGAGCCTTACGCCGTGTGGCTGCAGGGGGGGCTTACCTATCCCAGCGGCAAAATGGGCATTTTGCTGGCGGCACAGTCGATGCTGGAAAAAGGGCAGTTCAGTTTGTAGCTTTTATTTTTGGGGGACGTCCCGGGCCGGTGGGCTTTAGCGCTTTGGCCTGGGGCGCTTTGTCCGGATTGACAAAACGAGAAGATTGTGATAAACTAACCCTCAGGTAAAATATTTTTGCGGATATGGCGGAATTGGCAGACGCGCCAGATTTAGGATCTGGTGTCTCCGACGTGCAGGTTCAAGTCCTGTTATCCGCACTGAGAAAGAATAATCCGAGCTGAGCTTCCGGGAAGGAGGCAAGGCGAGGATTATTTTTTTCGTTTTATTTTACTGTCTGTAAAACGAAGAAAAAGAATAGATCCTCAGAGTTATAGATTTTAATCTTAGGTTAAAGTCTATAATTCTGAGGCTTGTTTTTTCAACAAAAATTTTTTAGACTAAAAAACTTGAATGTAAAGCCGTTTTTTAACAAAAAAATTATTTAGACCCATAGTTTTTCGTCACACAAATTTGCTTTTAGAAGAAAAACAGCCTTGTATTAGGCAAAAAAACGTGTTATAATCTATTATCATATTACAGAAATGCAGTCAGGAGGAGCAGCATTCCCTGTACTGCGGCAGTATGCTGATTTTGATGATACCTCTTGTCCGGATAACGCAAAGCTTTGCAGGAGAAAGCAGGACAAATCCCGAAAAAACCGGGGATAAGGCGGAAAGAATATCAGAAAGAAATCAGACAAGCACCGGATGCCCGGTGTTTTTTCGCCTGTTTTCCGCTTTTGCAGAGGAGCGTGTCCGCAGGGATATATGGAGAAATCAGCAGTCCGCCTGACCAGCGGACTGGTCTGCGTTGTAGGCCAACTTCCTTTCACTCTTTGAGGGATATCTTGCGGTTTTCTGGCCGCGATGTTCTGATATATGCCAGAATTAAAGGAGAGGTTGCAATTATGGGAAACAAGCGCTTTTTAAAGCGCCCTCTTGCGTGGGTTTTAAGCCTTTGCATGTTGTTTTCCGCATTCGGCGGTGTGTCTTTTGCGCTGGAAACGGAGGAGGCTTCAGGTTTGTGTCCCCATCAGGCGGTTTTGGAGGAATGTGAACTCTGTAGGGAGAACGCAACTGAAAATGTGGCGCCTGGCGACGTAAGCGCGGGTCAGAATCTTTGTGAGCACCACCCGGAACACGACGAGAGCTGCGGCTACATAGAGGGAGAGGCTCCCTGCGGCTTTTTGTGTACCGAGTGTAATAAAGAGCCTGAGGAGGATGACGTCCCCGGTGACGAACCCGAGGACACGGGCCTTTGTGAGCACCATCCGGAGCATGACGAGAGCTGCGGCTACATAGAGGGAGAGGCTCCCTGTGGCTTTTTGTGTACCGAGTGTAATAAAGAGCCTGAGGAGGATGACGTCCCCGGTGACGAACCTGAGGACACGGGCCTTTGCGAGCACCATCCGGAACACGACGAGAGCTGCGGATATATAGAGGGTGAGGCTGAGTGCACTTATGTCTGTGAAATTTGTGCGGCGGAGAAGAAAAACCTTTGCGAGCATCATCCCGAGCACACAGAGACCTGTGGTTATGTGGAGGGAGAAAGCCCCTGCAGATACTATTGTATAATCTGCAAGGCGGGGGATGAAAGCCTTTGTGAGCACCACCCGTATCATGACGAGGCCTGCGGTTATGTGGAAGGCGAGACCCCTTGCGGCTACGTCTGCGAAATTTGCGCCCAAAAGCAGATGATTTCCAGCTGGAGGTGGCAGTATGAGGAGGATGAAACCTTGCTCTGGCAGGAAAGGCTGGAAAGCTGGGTGCTGGGGCTGCCGGCGGATTCGGAGCATCCAGCGGACAAGGCGGTAGTTCTGGAATTGTTGCCCAAGGCTATTCTGGCGGTTTTGGCGGACGGGAGCGAGCAGGTTGTTCCCATCCTCTGGGACGAGCAGCTGCTGGATTTGATCGACGGCAGCGCCTGGGCGGGCAGCTATACCATCTACGCTTATCCTGCCGAGAATGTGCAGGGGGATCTGGAAAAGCTTTGCGTTATTTTGGAGCTGAATAACCCCGTTGGTACTGCTTTGACCAAAGCAGATCTTCAAAGCCATATTGTTCAGGGGGTAAACCCGCCCAATACGGTGGTTAATTTGTTTGATTATACGGTTAATCCTTATACAGAGAATGATGCTTTGGTGAAAGATCATTGGCATACTGGCCTTTATTGGAATTTGGAAACTGACAAAAAAGATACAGAAACAGCGCCTACAAATCCGATTGGCCTCGCAAGCGTCACAAATGCAAATACAGCAAATAGAGGTATCAACACAAATCATCTTCTTTACTTTGGAGACAGCATAGGGCATGGCGGACTTTGGAATAGAGGCGCAGGGCAGGGCTCTAAATTTGGTCAAGATTATGCTAATATGCAGGGAGTTGTAAACCGCAACTTGGATTCACTGGGTTATCCGGTTATTAATATGTCTCTTGCAAGGGAGTGGCTATATCCGGAGCTGTTTCAAAAAGAAAATGCAACTGATTTTTTTAAAAAATCTGACATTGTCCATAAAGTTAGTTATTGGAATACTGTAAGCGATTGTGTAGGGTATGGCGGCACTAATGGCGATATAAGCCATCCTTTAGGCGCGTGGACAGGAACAACGTCAAGCGCCCCTCCTTACGGTAATCCTGCCCCAAACCTAAGCGATACTGTTATAAACCAATGGAAAGCTGCCGGGGGAGAAGAATCCTTAGGGTACTTGTTTAGTCGATGGAATAGAGATGGCAAACAGGCATACCAGGATGTAAAAGGCTTATTCCAAATAGACGAAGAAGGATATTATTACTATTATATGCGGGAGAATTTTGCCGAATTCAGCGGGGAGGATGGAAACCATTTTATCCTCTACGATGCCCCGGCGACACTCCGCACAGATGGCTCAAAAGAAGGCAATTTCTTCCCGTTTAATAAAGGAACGCAGGTTTTTAGTGACATAAAAACCGAAACGTTGGATAATGGGGAAACAAAAAAGCAGCTGATCAGCGGTGTATCCCAAAGTGCAAACGGAATCAATCACTATCTAGGCATGACCATACAAATAGATTTTCGTCAGCCAATTAACGGCGAGATTAACATGGGTTCGGCTGGTAATAAACCGATGACTTTCAATTTTGCCGGGGACGACGACGTCTGGGTGTTTATTGACGATGTACTGGTGCTGGATATTGGCGGTGTCCATAGTGAGCTGTATGGAATTATAGATTTTGCAACTGGTGATGTTTATGTGGGCCGTGGTTTTGGAGACGAAGCGCAAGGAATAGAGCCTGGTATTCCTGAGTATATTTCCGGAACAGAACCTGCAGCATGTGAAATTGCAACCACCCTGCGCGAGCAGTTTGAGAAAGCAGCAGCCGAAACAGGCGGCAGAGCAATAAACGAGGACGACTGGAACGGCCAAACCTTTGCCAGCAACACCAGCCATACCCTGAAAATGTTCTACATGGAACGCGGGTATTATGACTCCAGCCTGGCCCTGCGCTTTAATCTGCAGCAGGCCCTTTACCAGCAGATTAAAAAGGTGGATGAAGAAGGCAAGCCGCTGGAAGGAGTTCAGTTTGAGCTTTACCCGGCGGAAAAGGCTGATGAGGGTACTGCCGGCGCTTTAACCTGCACAGATAACAATGGTGTAACTGATACAGCAAATAAATATTATGTAAAGCAGATGGAAAATGCCCAAGCAATGGCAACCTTAGTTACTGAAGAGGACGGGACAGCCAGGTTTGAACAGGTTACCATTGTGGACATATTGGATGAAGAGGGCAACCCTACAGGGGAAACGCGGGAGGTTCGAAATCCCTACAACTTCCGGGATAAATATAACCCCCACGCCCCGGAAGGAGAGTTTACCGGCGAATTTTACATTTTAAAAGAGATAACTACGCCCTCAGGTTACCGGGCCCCGCCGGTGGATATTGTGTTACAGCTGGACCCTGCCACTGCAATGCTCTCGGTGGCAAACCGATGGAGCAGTGCGTCCTATGCCAGCTTTATTTCTTATGTTGACGGTAATGGGACGATTACCTTCGGGCACTACAATGCTTCTTCCGGAGAGATTGAAGCGGACGAAAGCAAAACGGTAAGCACAGATATTCAGGAGCAAAGCCTTGTGCTGACAATTCCTACCCTGCGGCATGAGGAAAAGGATGAAAGCGGTAACGTCATAGAAACAAGCTGGCTGCCGCTTTACGGAAGCAATACCATGGGCTTTTGGAGCATAAAGCCCCAAGCAGGAGAAACACTTACTGTTGATAATTGGCGTAAAAATGTGCTGATTGCCGCTTTGACGCAGTGCGCCGGGATGTCTGAGGTGTCTTATCCGGAGTGGTACCTGCGTTGGGATGAGGGAAACCGCCGGCTTACCGGGGAGCTTAGCGATCTGCCTGGCATTGCAGGGCGGTATGAGCTGAACGGCCCGGAAGACTTTGATATGCGTATGGTTTACGGCATTATTGTGCCGGAGGCTTTGCAGAAGCTGGGAATTAACGAAACAAGCCCGGAGGCCAGATACAACGCCCTAAAGCGGTATCTCCAGGGCAACACCCCGGAGCAAACCAAAGCGAAGATAGAAGCGGCGGCGAATGCTATTATGAGCGCAACAGCGGATTATACCGGCAGCGGACGGGGCTTCAGCTTTTTGAATGTAGACCAGTTTAATCGGAACTTCCGCTCTTTGATTTATATTTCCAACGAGCAGCGTCAGCTGCGTGTGCGCAAAGTGGACGAGGACAACAACCCGGTGCAGGGCGCTGCGTTTACACTCACTCGGAATGGAGGCGGCTTCTCCGTTACAGGTGTAACAGACCAAAACGGAAATTTGGTTTTTGATCCAAAGGGAGGAAGCTCCGCCGGCCATGCAACGGTAGTCTGGGAAGCTCCGGGCGCCGAATATACACTCAGAGAAACCAGTGTTCCGCCTGGCTATAAGCTGAATCAAACGGATATCCCGGTAATTGTGGGCAATTATTCCATCTATGCTGACGCCGGCACCCCGGAGGATGGCGTAAGCGTTATGGCTGGGGTAGGTAAACTTGCCCAAACTATGGTGAAATACGCATCCGACGGCGACGTCAACATTACCCTGCAGGACATTACAGCCTATGCCCAGTATCAGGACTCCGGGCAATTCCATATGAACAACGGCTGGCGCGACGTCCTGCTGGAGGGTACCGGCAGTGCAGTGATAAAACGCAGCATGAACCTCCACTACAAAAACGGCAATGAAGTTATAGACTATGGTCTCCATGAAGAGGACGGCGGCGGGCTGGTAGAGCCTTTCTTCTTTACGGATGTCGGCTATCTGCGCACCCGGGTAGAGCAGAACTACCTAGGACAGGAGAGCTACGGCGGCAGCCTTGGCAGGATTGAGGATATTTCCGGCATTGATATCACCGGTCTGTTCAGCCTGATCAACACCGTTGTAGTTACTGATAACAAAGAGACCGAGCAGCAAACCGGTGAGCTGAGTGTCAGCAAAATGTTGGCAGGCAGCGGTTTGAATCCTGCGGATTTCACGCATAACTTCTGGTTTACCATAGATTTCTTCCAGGCAGACGGAACCGCCTTACCGGGTTCCTTCCGCTTTTACGGAACCGATAAGGAGGGGACGGTTAAAAGCGGAGAAACACTCCCTCTGCATCACGATGAAGAAATTATCATTAAGGGCCTGCCCATAGGCGCCCATTATAGGATTACCGAGAAAAAGGAGGCGGATTTCTTCCCTCTGTACCCCATTCCTGTGCAGGAGGATGACCCCATCGTAATAGAAGGGGAAATCCGTGGAAAAGCTGCCCTGCGGGAGCATGCTGATTTTGTCAACGGCAAAGAGCTGCTTTCTGCGCTGACAATCCAAAAAACTGTCACCATTCCGGAGGGCTCGGAGGCGGAAATTGATATGAAACAGCAGTTCAGCTTTACTGTAACCCTTTCCGGCGGTGCGACAGGCAGCTATCCCTACGTGGGCGCCCCCCAATATAACGAAGACGGAACGGTAAAAACGGCAATTTCAGTAAATGATACCGTCAAACTGCGCCATGGGGAGAAAATTACGATTGTCGGCCTGCCTGTTGGCACTGTTTATACCGTAGAAGAGCAGCCGACAGATCATTACCAGGTGGTTGGCGATAACCCGCAGCAGGGCATCCTGCAAAATACGGAGACAGGCGGCAGGGTAGAAGCCGTGGCCCGCTTTGAAAACCGGTGGGACGATCCCAACGGCAGACTGTTAATCTATAAGCAGGTTACCGGCGCAGCGGGGAATCTTGATATCCACTTCCATTTTACGGTAACCCTTACCAACACAGACGGCACCCCCCTTGAAGGGAAGTACAGCTATACCATAAGGCAGAGAGGTTCTGACACGGAAGGAACGGCCGGAACACTGGAAAACGGCGGTTCTATTGGGCTGAAGCACAACGAGGAAGCCCTGATTACCGGCCTGCCCGGCGGTACCAAATACAAGGTGGAAGAGGTAGATGATGATGTATCTATGGGGTATACTATCACATATACCGATGCTGACGGTACCATTATAAAAGGCCAAACCGGTGAGGCGGTCATCCAAAATAACCGGGAAAAGCATCAGGCAATCCTCCTGCGGAAGATAGTAACCGGCGGCGGAGGGGACCCAAACCGGGACTTTCATTTCATCATTACCTTTACCGGAGCCGACGGCAGCGAGCTGCCCGGTCCTTTCCCCTACAGCGGCAGCAAGGAAGGGGAGATTACAAGCGGCGGTGAAATAATTCTGCGGCACAACCAGTGGGTAATGATCGATAACCTTCCGATAGGCACCCATTACACAGTGATTGAAAAAGAAGCCAACCAGAACGGGTATACCACTACCGTCACCAATGGAGAGGGTACCCTGACAGAGGGAGCGGAAATAGAGGTGCGCTTCGTCAACCATAAGGGAGACGATGGAAACGATCCTGACGACCCTTCCAGCAGCACCGGGTCTTCCTCCCAGTCCTCCTCCAAACCGGAAAACCCGCCCAAAACCCCAGAGGAAAAACAGCCCTATACCGGCGACGAAACAGCAACCGGCTTGCTGGCTGCCCTGGCCTTAGGCTTCCTGTGCGCAGGAATTGGTATTTTGCTTTACAAAAAGAAGAAGCAGCCCAAATAAAGGATGAAAAACGGCGCTGGTGAAACGCTCACCGGCGCCGGCGCTTTCATAAGGAGGTTTGGAAAATGGCAGCTTTTCAAAAACAAAAAACAAGCACTCTGCTTCTGTGGGTATGTATGGCAGGGTTTCTGCTCTGCGGAGGAATTGTGCTGCGGGATCTTGTTCGAGGCTACCAGGAAAAGGAAGCCGTCCGCAAGCTGACAGAACAGGTGCGTCAAGCCCAGCAGCTGCCGGAGCGATACACCTCCTCCGGCCATTTAAGCAAGTATGACCTTTTGTACCAGCAGAACAGTGACTTTGCCGGCTGGCTTTCCATCCCCGGCACTGAAATTGACTACCCGGTAATGTACACCCCTGACCAGCCGGAATATTACCTCCGCCGAGCCTTTGACAAAAGCGCCTCTGTAAGCGGCAGCCTATTTTTAGGGGAGAATACCCCACCGGAGGGAGATCACCTGGTAATCTACGGCCATAACATGAAAAACGGCGCCATGCTCAGCCCCCTGTTAAGCTACGCCGACGAAGCTTTTGCCCGGGAGCACATGGAGATTCTGTTCGATACCCTGACCGAAGAGGGCCGCTGGCAGCTCTTAGGAGCCTTTTACCTGGATTTAGACCAGCCGGAGGAGAACGGGCCCTCTATTTTAGGCAGCCGGTACACAACTCTTTCCGACCAAGAAATTTTTGAGGAATATATCTGCAAAGTGCAGCAGCTATCCCTTTATCAAACCGGCACACAAGCCCAATTTGGAGACCGTATCCTCACCCTGACCACCTGCAGCTATCACGTATCCAACGGCAGGTTTGTAGCAGTAGCCGTACAGCAGCCATAGCCTTCAGGACGCAACAGCCGCTTTCTAATCCCAAACCTCAGCCCAAAGTGCAGCGCAGCGAACATCCCGCAGGCAGGACGTCCCAGCCCAAAGAACCCCTTGAAATTCACAATATATCAGAGTATGATAAAATTGAAGCCATTACAACAACAGTAAACCGCAAACAGCCTAGTACCTAAAGGACCCCCCCTACCAGGCAAATTTGAAAAAAATTGCAATTTCAATCCGTCCCGCAGGGACACCTCCCTTCTTCACTATTCACTATTCCCTTTTACTTAAAAAAGGAGGTTATTGTATGATTAAAGCAGGAGCGCAGGTTTCCAGCTTAAAGGCGTATCTGCAAACGCCCGAGCAGGTGGAGGAGACCTTCTGCAAGCTCCGGGACATTGGGTACCGGATTGTCCAGCTGCAGTGGATTAACCCGGAAATTCCGCCGGAAACGATAGCAGAAGCGTTAAAAAAGGCAGGACTTGTCAGCGTTTCCACACAGGATTACTATCAGGCGGTACTGGAGCATCTGGAGGATACACTGCAGCTGCATAAGCTTTGCGGCAGCAGGAATGTGTGTGTCAGCGGGGTTCCGGAGCGGTTTCTTTCAGCAGAGGGGTGCCTTGCCTTTGCAGAGGAGCTTACCGGCTTTTCCGCCCGGATGGAAGCAGCCGGCAAGGTTGTGTCTTTTCACCCCAGGGTACAGGAGTACCGCCGGTTTCATGGAAAAACAGCGGTAGAAATGATAATGGAGCATACGCCGGAAAATTTTCAGCTGGGGCTGGATTTGTATCATCTGATCAAGGCAGGGCTGAACCCGGAGGAATGGCTGCACCGGTATCAGGGGCGGATTGAGTTTGTCCATTTTAAGGATTACTGTGTCAATCACAGGGGAGAGGAGCAGTTGGTTCCGGTGGGCCAAGGCGTCATCGACTGGGGGCCTTCTCTGCGGGGATGTAAGGAAACGGGTGTAAAATGGATTTTTGCAGAACAGGAAAGCTGGTCCAAGGACGCATTTCTCTGTATGGCCGAAAGCCTGAGCTTTCTGCAAAAAAACGGCGTGCCGGCGGAATAAGTAATTTGAGAAGCTACAAGGATATAAGAAAAAACCGGGCGATTGCCCGGCTTCTTCAAAGCAAATGAGGGGTGCCTGCTCTGCCGCAACAAAGCTTCCTGCTCCATTTTTCAGGTGGAGGCTGTTTTGCCGTGCGCAGGCTCCCTCCAATCCAAATTTCAGGTGGGTTATTTCATGGAGTTCTCGTAGGACTCGATCATCTTCTTGACCATCTGCCCGCCGATAGAACCGGCCTGCTTAGAGGTAAGATCCCCGTTATAGCCCTGCTTCAGGTTTACGCCAACCTCGTTAGCGGCCTCCATCTTGAACTTTTCCATAGCTTCCTTTGCTTCAGGAACAACATGTTTATTATTGCTTGCCATTGTGTGATACACTCCTCTTTTATAACATTTTTAGATGGGAGCTTTTCCAAAAAACCAGCTCCCTTTTGTGCCGTGTTTGCAATAGATAGTATGAGAGAAAACGGCAATGTTATAAGTGGAAATTTATGCTTGAAAATCCTTTTTTGCCCTGAAGCCTGCAAACAAAAAATGCGAAACGGAGCAGCGGCCCCACTTTTGCCGCAGTTGTTTTTTGTGGGACAAGACTGCCCCTTTTTATAGTCCGCCAAAGCGGTCAAAGGGCCACAGAGTAACCAACGCTTCCCCTACAAGCTTGTCAAAAGGGATGTACGGCTCCACCCAAAAGCGGGCGTCCTCGGAATTGGCACGATTGTCACCCAAAAACAAAAAACAATCCTCCGGCACCTCAAATTCCCCGGAAATAGGGCTTGTATTTTGCACGTAAGGCTCCGTTAGAGCAGTCCCGTCCACAAAAACAGTGCCATTATCAGTGACCTCAACATGTTCCCCCGGCAGCCCAATCACCCGCTTTACCATGGTAATGCCATATTCCTCCGACTGAAACAGCAGGATATCCCCCCGCTGCACCTTTTGAGGGCTTTTCAGACGGTTTACAAACAGTACAGAGCTTTTTTGAATGGTGGGTTCCATCGACCCGCTGGGCACATAAGCAATGCAAATCACAAACCGGAACAGCACAAACAGCGCCAGCGCCTCTGCCAAAAGCTGCAAAACCGTTTTCAGCACATCTTTTTGCTTTGGAGAAAGCCTTTGCAAAAACTGGGGCATAATCAATGAACCTCCCAAAAAACCTAAGGCCCTGCACCGGCAAGCTTCCGCGACGTCGGTGGGCAGGGCGGTGCGGCGGCAGAAACAAATATGGCTTTATTGTAGCATTTTATTCTAAAAGATGCAAGCAGACCGAAGCTTTGCTGCAAAAAAACCTCCCTTTGCCAAAAAACGGTTGCAAAATGGCGCACAAATGGCTATAATTATAAGAAATTGTTGAAAAGCCGGCAGATAAACCGGCTTCTCTTTCGGCAAAACCGGAAAGGATGAATAACGATGCAGAGAGTTGAACTGAAAGCCCTGTGGAAAGCTCCTCAGGACTATGCCGGCCGGGAGATTACTGTGTGCGGCTGGGTAAAAACCATCCGGGATTCCAAATCCCTGGGGTTTATTGAATTGAATGACGGCTCCACCTTCCAGAATCTGCAGGTGGTTTTTGAGGAATCCAAGGTAGAAAACTTCCGGGAAATTGCAAAACAAAACGTAGGCGCCGCCCTGGTGGTTATCGGCGAGCTGCTTTTAACCCCCAACGCCAAGCAGCCCTTTGAAATACACGCAAAGGCTATCGAGATCGAGGGCAAGTCCGCCCCCGAGTACCCCTTGCAGAAAAAACGCCATTCCTTGGAGTATCTGCGTACTATCGCACACCTGCGGCCCCGCACTAATACCTTTAACGCAGTGTTCCGGGTGCGGTCGGTAGCGGCGTATGCCATCCATAAGTTCTTTAACGAGCGGGGCTTTGTGTACGCCCACACCCCCCTGATCACCGGCAGCGACTGCGAGGGCGCCGGGGAAATGTTCCGGGTAACCACCCTGGATCCCCAAAATCCGCCCCTTACCGAATCCGGCGAGGTGGATTACTCCCAGGACTTCTTCGGCAAAGCCACCGGTCTTACCGTATCCGGCCAGCTGGAGGGGGAGTGCATGGCTATGGCCTTCTCTAAAATTTACACCTTCGGCCCTACCTTCCGGGCAGAAAAATCCTACACCCAGCGCCATGCCGCCGAGTTTTGGATGATTGAGCCTGAAATTGCCTTTGCTGACCTGGAGGACGATATGCAGCTTGCCGGGGATATGCTGAAATATGTTCTCAGCTATGTGCTGGAGCAGTGCCCGGAGGAGATGAAGTTCTTCAATAACTTCTACGACAAGGGCCTTATTGAGCGGCTGAACGGCATTATTCACTCGGAGTTTGCCCGGGTAACCTATACGGAAGCCATTGAAATTCTCACCAAGGTAAAGGATCAGTTTGAGTACCCCGTTTACTGGGGCTGCGACCTGCAGACCGAGCACGAGCGCTACCTTACCGAAACAGTATTCCAAAAGCCTTTGTTTGTCACCGATTATCCCAAGGAAATCAAAGCCTTTTATATGCGCTTAAACGATGACGACAAAACCGTTGCAGCGGTAGACATGCTGGTACCCGGCATCGGGGAGATCATCGGCGGCAGCCAAAGGGAGGAGCGGCTGGAGGTTTTGCTGGACCGGATGAAGGAGCTTTCCCTCAACCCGGAGGATTACAGCTGGTACCTGGATCTGCGCCGGTTTGGCGGTACAAAGCACGCGGGCTTTGGCCTGGGGTTTGAGCGTCTGATCATGTATATCACCGGGGTTTCCAACATTCGGGACGTACTGCCCTTCCCCAGAACTACCGGTTCTGCAGAATACTAAGGGGGCATCAAAGCCTTTCTTTTGCAGGACGTCTTATAGTTTGCAGCTTGCTTTACCGCTTTTTGCATAAACCGAAAGCGCTGTGCCGTCCTATATGAAGGAATACTCTGAGCAGAGTGTTGCAATTACAGGGATATGCAGGCGGTTTATTGGTATTCCTGCCATAATTTGCAGGAATTTCAAAATACACTTGCAAAATAGCAAAAAATCATATATACTAAAATGCAGTAGCTTAAAAAAGCTGCTGCATTTTTTGTTGATGATTGTAAATAGATATCTTCCGGGCAGTTTTTCTGCCGGGAAAGGAGTAAGGAGGAATCCGCCCATGCCGGAATATCAGTCTTTGTCAACCCAGGAGCTTTTGGATTTGGAGCGGCAGCTGCAAAAGGAGTATGCCGCCTGGCAGGCCAAGGGCCTGCAGTTGGATATGTCCCGAGGCAAACCCAGTACCGAACAGCTGGACCTCTCTATGGGAATGATGGACATCTTTTCATCGCAGCATCCTATGAAAACCGATTCCGGGGTGGATATCCGCAACTACGGCCAGCTGGAGGGCATTTGGGAGGCCAGGGAGCTGTTCTCCAAGGTAATCGGTGTTGCGCCGGAGGAAATGATTGTTTGCGGCAACTCCAGCCTGATTGTAATGTATGATACCGTGGCCCGAGCCATGCTCCACGGGGTTCCCGGCGGCCGCAAGCCCTGGGGACGGTACGAGAAGATCAAATTTCTCTGCCCTGTCCCCGGTTATGACAGGCATTTTTCCATCTGCGAATACTTTGACATTGATATGATCCCCATCCCTATGAAGTCCGACGGCCCGGATATGGACCTGATCGAAGCCCTTGTTTCCAAGGATGAGACCATCAAGGGCATTTGGTGCGTACCCAAGTACTCCAATCCCCAAGGCATCACCTATTCCGACGCTGTGGTGCGCCGGTTTGCCAACCTAAAGCCCGCCGCGCCGGACTTCCGCATCTTCTGGGATAACGCCTACGTCATCCATCACCTTTATGACGATCAGCAGGACCATCTGCTGGATCTGTTTACCGAGCTGAAGAAAAACGGTAAGGAAAGCATGCTGTACATGTTCGCCTCCACCTCTAAAATTTCCTTTGCAGGGGCGGGGGTATCCTTCCTGGCCTCCTCTTTGGAGAACATGGTGGCCATCACCAAGCAGTTAAGCGTTCAGACCATCGGCCCGGATAAGATCAACCAGCTGCGCCATGTCCTCTACTTCCAGAATGTGGAAAATATCTATGAGCATATGAGAAAGCATGCGGCCATTCTGCGGCCTAAGTTCCAGGTGGTGCAGGAAACGCTGGAGCGGGAGCTGGGAGACGCTGGAATCGGCAGGTGGAACAATCCCCGGGGCGGATATTTCATCTGCTTTGAAGCGCTGGAGGGCTGCGCCAAGCGGATTGTCTCTCTCTGCAAGGAAGCCGGTGTGGTGATGACCTCCGCCGGAGCTACCCATCCCTACGGACGTGATCCGCAGGATTCCGTCATCCGGATTGCACCCAGCTTCCCCCCTGTGGAGGAGCTCAGGCAGGCGGCGGAGCTGTTCAGCCTGTGTGTTAAGCTGGCCAGTGTGGAAAAGCTTCTGGCCCAACGCGCCGCAGAGGAGAAAACCCCTGCATAAATCAGCTTTTAGGACGGCACAGCCGGGGGCAACCTTCTGCCCCCAGGCTGTGCCTTTTTGTAAATGGAAGCCAACGTTAAGGTATGCGGAGCGGAAAAAGAGGTTCGTCCACCTTCCTTAAAGGTGGCAGGGTCCAGGGACAGAGTCCCTGGTCGCTCTCCGCAGAGAGCGAAACACCCCCGGAGGGAGGCGAAAATGCGCAGTGCAGCTTTTCCAGAAAAAGATTGCAAATGAAAAGAAAATCTGATAAAATACTAACAGAAGGAAATGATAACCTTATATAGAAAAGAGGAAGCAGCCATGACGATCCAGCCGATTACCAGCAGCACTACCGCAGCGGCGGCAGAAAATCAGCGGGTAAGCGAGGCCAAAGAGGCGCAGAATATAAGGCCCGCTTACGTCCAGAAAATTGAGGAAAACAAGGGCGCGCCCAAATATGACCGCTATGAGCCGGGGCAGCCGGAACAGTCAATCGGCCTGTATAAAATGGGGCAGGATGAGGAGGGCAACCCCAAGCTGGAATTTGATGCCCCCAAAGCCCCTGAAAACGCTGCCCCGGAGCAGAAGAAAGAGGAGCAGTGCATCACCAATACGGACAGAGTAGACCGGGAAATTGAAGCTTTGAAAAAGCAGGGGGAGCAGCTGGAAAAGCAGCTGAAAACCGAGCAGGACCCTCAAAAGGCTAAGCGGTTGAAGCAAATGCTGACCCAGGTCCAGCAGGAGCTTGGCATGAAGGATAACGACAGCTACCGAAAGCAGAATGCGCAGGTTACCTACAAAAACTAAAAAATTTTCCAAAAAGAACAAAAAGTTTTGGATTTTATAGGGAAAACCAAAGACTTTCGGTTGACATTTTTTTGCGGATAAAATATAATTAACGGTAAGATTGCCGGGCAGGAAACAGCGGAGGGTTTCTCGTTTTTGGGGAGCTTTCCGCCGTTTTGCCCTGTTTCCCTTAGCAAAGGGGACAAATCCCCCTGAGCCTGGAAAACCGGGAACGGCGTCAGAATATTCAATGGAGGATTGCTCATGAAAAAGATTGGAAAACCGGTGTTTTTCGTTGTGGCGTTGCTTATCGGCCTCCTGACCTGGACAACCATCTGCGGAATCAGCACAAGCTACGGCGATGTAACCAAAACTTACATCAAAGGGGCCAACGATATCCGCTGGGGGATTGACATCCGGGGCGGTGTAGACGTCACATTTCGGCCGCCGGAGGGGATCGAAGCCACCCGGGAAGAGATGGATGCCGCCGAGCAGATCATTAAGGTGCGCTTAGTTTCTCAAAATATCACCGACCACGAAATTTATACCGACTATGAGAAAAACCGGATCATCGTCCGTTTTCCATGGAAAGAGGATGAGGTGGACTTTAACCCTGAGCAAGCTATTGCCGAGCTGGGTGAAACCGCCCTGTTAACTTTCCGGGAAGGATATGAAACCGACGAATGGGGCCGCCCCTCCGGCATTACCGCCGAAACTATTATCCTGGAGGGTAAGGACGTGGAAAGCGCCTCTGTAGTGGTCTCTACCGAGAACAATACCCCCATGGTCTCCCTTGAGCTTAACGACGAAGGCGCAGCCAAATTTGCCGAGGCAACCGGCAGGCTGGTAGGCACCGGCGTTATCTCCATCTGGATGGACGATACCGTAATCAGTTATCCCCGGGTAAGCGCCGTGATTACCGATGGCAGTGCCGTCATACAAGGCGGCTTTACGGTAGCAGAGGCTAAGGAGCTGGCGGATAAGATCAATGCCGGCGCCCTGCCCTTTAAGCTGGAAACCGACAACTTCAGCACCATTTCCCCCACCTTGGGCGAGGGCGCTAAGGATGCCATGGTTCTGGCAGGGGTAATTGCCTTTGCGCTGATCTCTATCTTCATGGTAGTGCTCTACCGTTTGCCCGGCGTAGTTGCTATCCCCGCCCTTTTAGGACAAGCTGCCGGCTCGATTGCAGCGGTTTCCGGTTATTTCGCCGTATTTCCCAGCTTTACTCTAACCTTACCCGGCATCGCCGGTATTATCCTTTCTATCGGCATGGGTGTGGATGCCAATATCATCACCGCCGAGCGTATTAAGGAAGAGCTGCGGTTGGGCAAGTCTATCGACAGCGCTATCGACTCCGGCTTCTCCCGGGCCTTTACCGCTATTTTGGACGGCAACCTGACCATGGTGATTATCGCTATCATCCTGATGGGCTCCTTTGGGCCGCCCAGCAGCGTTTTTGCCATGCTGTTAAAGCCTATTTTCGGGATCTTCGGTTCCTCGGTTACCGGCGCCATCTATTCCTTCGGATACACCCTGCTGGTAGGCGTTATCCTGAACTTTGTGTTCGGCGTAACTGCTTCCCGGCTGATGCTCAAGTCCCTTTCAAAATTCAAGGCACTGCGCAAACCCTGGCTGTATGGAGGTAAGAAATGATGATAGATTTTGTAGGAAAAAAGAAAATTTTCTTCTCCATCTCCATCGCTTTGATGGCAATTATTCTCATCAGCACCTTTATTTTCGGGGTGAACCTGGCGATTGAGTTTAAGGGAGGCACTTTGATCACTTACTCCTATTCCGGCGAGCTGGATAAGGGAGAATTCCAGTCCCTGGTAGAATCCACCTTGGGAGAATCGGTTTCTTTGCAGGAAAGCGCGGATATCCGCACCGGCAAAAACAACCTGGTAATTTCCCTGGCCTCTACCTCCGGCATTTCTTCAGAGCAGCAGTCCGCCCTGTCTCAGGCTGTAATCGAGCGTTTTGCCGATAACGAGCTGGAATCGGTTTCCATCAGCAATGTTGACGCTTCTATCGGCGGCGAATTTCTGGCCAAAAGCTTAGTGGCTGTTGCAGTGGCCTCTTTGCTGCTGGTGGTGTATATTGCACTGCGGTTTAAGCGGATCAGCGGCTGGTCTGCCGGTATCTTCTCGGTAGTGGCGCTGATTCACGACGTCATTATCGTCTATGGCGTGTTCCTGCTTTTCCGTATTTCCATCGACTCTAACTTTATGGCAGTTGTGCTTACCATTCTGGGCTACTCTATCAACGATACCATCGTAATCTACGACCGTATCCGGGAAAACAGGCGCACCTTCGGCAATAAGTATAACGTCCGTGAGCTGGTAAACCGCAGCGTCAACCAATGTCTGGGCAGAACCATCAATACCACAATATCATCAGTACTGGCTCTGGCTGCTATCAGCGTAATTACTTTGATTTTCCATGTGGATTCTATTGTATCCTTTGCCTTCCCCATGATGATCGGTATGGCATCGGGTGTGTTTTCTTCGGTATGTCTGGTTCCCTGCTTGTGGGTAACCTGGCAGGAGTATTCCGCCAAAAAAAAGGAAGCTGCTCAAAAGTAATTCCCTTATTCAACAAAACAAAAGAGGCCAATCCGGCCTGAAAGCAAAACAGGCGGGAGTTTTCCCGTCTGTTTTTGTTGTAAAATTGCGTTTTTCAGGGACGTGACTGCCGCTCTGTTATTTTGTGCTTTTTCATGAGGCTTCTGCAAAGCTGTGGCACACAGGCTTGTGCAATCACTTGGACGGCTGCACATTTCCCCACACCTTAACTTTTGTTTGCTAAAAGGAGAAAAGCTATGATCGAACTGCCCAAAGTAGAATTTTTTGCCGCCCAAAACCCGTTTACCGGCAGCCTGGGGGACTTCCGCTTTCGCCTCGTCCCAAAAGGAGAGGAAATACATGCTTACACCTATGCGGTGTATTGCTTTGAAAAAGCTTCGGTGATGTCCGAGAATACCTTTCCGGTAAGCCGGGAGGGGCTGGAGCAGATCAAAGCCTGGCTGTTGGAGGAAGAAAAACGGTATGTTCGGGGGGAAATTGCCCCAAAAACGGCCCAGCCGGAGTAAACCCCTGGGAGCAAAAGCCCGCTTGCGTCTGAAAAAGGAAGAGAAGGTGCTGCTATGAAATTTATTCATACCGCTGACTGGCATTTGGGACGGAGCCTGAATGAATACCCCCTGCTGGAGGACCAGATTTACTGGCTGAACGGGCTGGAGCAGCTGTTGCGGGAGCAAAAGCCGGAGGCCCTGGTAATTGCCGGGGACGTCTATGATCGGGGAATTCCCCCGGTGGAGGCGGTAACCCTGCTGGACCAAACCCTTACCCGCTTTGCCCGGGAGCTGGGAGTAAAGGTATTGGTTATTGCCGGCAACCACGATAACGGAGCCCGGCTCTCCTTTGGCAGCAGGCTGTATCAGGAGTCCGGCCTGTATGTGGCAGGCGCGCCGGAAAAGGAGATCCGGCAGGTACGCTTTGAGCGGCAGCAGACCACCTTTTGGCTGCTGCCCTACTTCACCCCCGCCCAGCTGCGGCCTCTCTTCCCGGAGCAGGAAATCGGCAGCTATCAGCAGGGGTTTGAGGCGCTGATGGCATATAACCGCCAGTTCGTCCGCCCTGGTGAAAAAAATGTGCTGGTGGCCCACGGGTTTTTTCAGTACCTGCGGCAGGGCCATTCCGGGGACGAGCTGCTATTTTCCGACTCCGAGCTCTCGGTAGGCGGTGCGGATCTGATCGATCTCCATCCGGCGGATTGGTTTGACTATGTGGCTCTGGGGCATCTGCATGCGCCCCAGGTACTGGGGGATGGCCGCTTCCGTTACAGCGGGTCTATGCTCAAGTATTCCGTTTCGGAGGCTTTGCAGAAAAAAGGGGTAAACCTGGTGGAGCTTACCGGCGAGGGGCTGCAGGTTCAGCGGATCGAGCTGCCGTCTCTGCGAAATTTACGGGTGGTAACAGGCAGCCTGGAGCAAATTCTGGAGGCTAACCGCCGCCAGCCGGATACCGGAGATTATGTTTTTGCCAATTTGACCCAGGAAGGCGGCGTGCTGAACCCTATGGGGCGCCTGCGAGAGGTCTTCCCCTGCTTGCTGGGGATTGAATTTCTCTCCCGAAAAAGGGAGGAACAGGGACGGATGTACCTTCAGGACAGGGCAGAAGACCCCTACGTTTTCAGGACGTCGGCGGAAATTTGGGAGCCGGATGCCCCACCGGAGGACGATATGCCCCAAGGAGGCCGCCGGAAGAAAAAAGCCAAAACCCCGGTGGAGCTGTTTGCCGATTTTTATCAGCTGCTGAAGGAAGAACCCTTGCCGGAAAACCGCCGGAAGCTGATTGAACAGGCGGAGCATCAGGCCCGCCTGGAGGAAAACGGCATTGAGGAAGGGGGAACCCGGCTGTGAAACCAGTGTTACTGAAATTAACCGCCTTCGGCCCTTATCCGGGTACAGAGGAAATTGATTTTACCCGCCTGGGCACTCAGGGGATTTTTCTGATCTGCGGGCCTACCGGGGCGGGCAAAACCTCTGTTTTTGACGCCATCTCCTTTGCGCTGTATGGAGAAACCAACGGCGGAAAAGATTCCACTACCCTGAAAAGCCATCATGCCCCGCCGGAGGCCGTTTGCCAGGTGGAGCTTACCTTTTTGATCCGAGGGAAGGAGTACAGGGTAGTACGCCAGCCCTGGCAGATAAAGCCAGGCCGGGGCGGCAAGGAGACTACAGTGAACCAGAAAGCGGAGCTTTGGATGCCCGACGGCGCCCACCTTGCCACACTGCGTGAGGTGAACGACCGGCTGCGCCGTCTGCTGGGGATGAACGCGGCGCAGTTCCGTCAGATTGTTATGCTGGCACAGGGCAAGTTTCAGGAGCTTTTGGTGGCAAGCAGCAGTGAAAAGCAGGCGATTTTCCGGATGCTTTTTTCCACCGAAATTTATCAAAAAATAACAGAACAGCTGAAGCTGCAGGCCATGGAGCTGCGCAAAACCGAAGAGCTGCTCCAGCGGGAACGGCAGCAGCTGCGCAGCGCCCTTTTGTTCCCCGGCAGCTTTTTGGACGCCGAAACCATAGGCTCTCTAAACGACAATGAGCTTGCCGCTTTGCTGGGGCAGCAGGCAGAGCAGCTGCAAACCCAATGCGCCGGCCTGCAGGCCCAGCGGAGCCAGACAGAACAGCATCGGGGAAGGATTGACCTGGAGGGAGCTGCCCGCCTGAATGAGGCCTTTGCCCGTCAAGCCGCTTTGCTGCAGCAAAAAGCCTGTTTGGAGGCCAATGCGTCCACAATCCATGCGGGACGGGAGCGCCTGCGGCAGTTCACATGCACTGCCCGGGCCCGGGAGCTGGAATCCGGCCTGCAGGAGCTTACCCGCCAGCTGGAAGCAAGCCGGAAAGAGGCAAGCCTTTTGCGGGAGCAGCTTACCCAAAAGCAGCGGCAGGCGGCGCAGTTAGCAGAGGAGGAGGCCCACCGCCCCCAGATGGACAGGCAGGCCGCCCTTTTACAGGATCAGCTTACCGCTTTGCAGCAGGGCTTAAGCCTGGCACAGCGCCGGGAGCAGCTGGAAAAAGAGGCCGCTCAGGCCGCTGCCGAAAGCCAAAAAGCAGCCAGTCAGTTCAAAAAGCTGCAGCTGCTTGCCGTCCGGCAGGAATGCCGGGAGCAAGGCGCATTTTTAGAGGAAAGCGCCGCCCGGCTTGCCCGCTTGCAGGAGCAGGAAGCAAAGCAGAAGACGTTAGCGGAGCAGTTTCGTCAAAAAAGCGGGGAGTATATGGCCTGCCAGCAGCGGTATTTAGAGGGGCAGGCCTATGAGCTCTCGCTAAGCCTGCGGCCGGGGCTGCCCTGCCCGGTGTGTGGCAGCTGTGAACACCCTGCTCCGGCAAAGTCCTCCGATTGCCCTACCAAGGAGCAGGTGGAGCGGCTGAAGCGGCAAAGCGAGCAGCTGCAGCAGCAGGCGGCGGAGGCGGATTCCCGCCGCAGAGAGCTGCTGGCAGAGTTCCGCGCCTTGTGTGAAAACCGGCTGCCCTTAGCCCCCGCCGGGGAGGGAGCCGCCGCCCCTGCCCAGTGGAAGCAGGCGGTTGAAGCCGCCCTTGCCCAACAAAAGCAGCAGCAGGCAGCGCAGGAGCAGGCGCTTTTGCAGCAAGTTCCCCCCAAGGTGCTGGAGGACAGCCGCTTTTTGGACAGGCAGTATTTGGAAAGTCTCCGGCTGAAAAAGGAGCAGGAGCAAACCGATTGTGCCGTAAAGGAAGCTGCCGCTCAGCGGGCTTTGCAGGAGCTTTTGCAGCAAAACCCCGCCCTGGCGGACCAGACCCGGCAGTCCATAGCTGCGGAGATTACGGCAAAAACTGCCCAGCTGCAGCAATTGCAGCAAAAAATGGAGGAGCTGCAGCAGCGCCGCCGGAAAATGGACCGGGAGCTTGCCGGATTGGAGCAGCTGTATCAGGCTGCGGGACGTCAAATAGGGGAGCTTGCCGCCCGGCAGCAGGCCGGTACTACCGATTGGCTGGCAGAGCTTGCGGCCCAGGGCTATGGGGACGAACAGCAGTACCGGCTTGCAGCCCAGGGCTTTGTGGGAATAGAGGAGCTGCGCCAACAGGTGGAGCAGCATGACAAAGCCTATGCCGATAGCTGTGCCGTGCTGGAGGCCCTGCAGATGCAGCTGGAGGGAAAAGCCCCTGCCAACTTAGAGCAGCTGAAGCAGCAGGCCGCGGAGCTGGAACAGCAGGCCCAGGCTTTAGAGGGGAAGCTTACCGCTTTGCAGGCCGCCTTGAACCAATATCAGGATAAGAAAGAGCGGCTGACCAACCTTGCCATACAGCAAAAGGCTTTAAGTGAAGAGTATGAGGATATCGGGGAGCTGTCCCGTCTGGCAAGCGGGGATAACGGCAGAAAGCTGGATTTTGAGCGGTATGTGCTCTCCTTTTACTTCCAGCGAATTGTGGAGCAGGCCAACCTGCGGTTTTCCGGGATGACAGGAGGCCGCTACCGGCTGCTTTGCCGGGAGGAAAAGGAAAAATACGGCAGAGCCTCCGGCCTGGATTTGGGCATTTTTGATTACGCTACCGGAAAGGAGCGCCATGTTACCACCCTTTCAGGCGGAGAGTCCTTTCAGGCGGCGTTAAGCCTTGCTTTGGGGCTGGCGGAGGTGGTGCAGATGTTCTCCGGCGGCATCGGGGTGGACACGATTTTTTTGGACGAGGGCTTTGGCACCCTGGACCCTCATGCCCTGGATCAGGCAGTGGCAGCCCTTTCCACCGTGGGGAAGGACGGCAAGCTGGTGGGGGTAATCTCCCATGTGCCGGAGCTGCAGGAGCGGCTGCCTTGTCAGCTGATCATTACGCCCGGGGCCAAGGGCAGCACTTTGTTTGTAAAAGAATAGCTGATTCCCTTCAGGAAAGGACTGACGCAAAATGGCAAAGCACGAGTTCGGTATGATGGAGCGAGCTCCCCTGCCCGGAGAGCAGTACGACGATTACGAGCCGGAAAAATACTGCTGTATCTCTGTACACGATGACTATATCGAGCCCATTCTTCTTAGACTGAACAGCATTGATTTTTTCTGGCACTCTCTGGATATGCCGGGAAAGGGGATAAACTATACCGGCATTACCCTGATTCCCCCCTCCTCTATGGAGGCGATGCGGCAGGTGCTTACCCAGGCAGGTGCGCCGGAGCTTTTGCCTTTGTACCGGCTGCTGGCAGAAGCCAGGGCAAAAAACAAGTATGTGATTCATTTTGGAATATAAGCGCGTCCTGTTGCAAAAGCAGGAACAAATGTTTCACGTGAAACATTTTTGGGAGGTTCCGGCCGGTTCCCCCGCAGGTTTGGGGGACGTAAGTGACGCGGGACGTCCTGAAAACAAAAAATAGAGCAACAAGGAGGCAGAAGCCTGTGAGCAAGCTTGTTTGGGGGCCCGGCGCTATGCTGGCCCCGGTACCCCCGGTGATGGTTACCTGCGGCAGCATGGAGCATCCCAATGTGCTTACCATCGGGTGGACGGGAATACTGAATACCATTCCCTCCACCACCTATATTTCGGTAAGGCCGGAGCGGTTTTCCTTTCCGCTGATCAAGGAATCGGGGGAATTTGTGATTAACCTGACTACCCGGGAGCTGGTGCGGGCAGCGGATTTCTGTGGAGTGCGCTCCGGCAAAGATCTGGATAAATTTGTATGCTGCGGCCTTACCCCTGAGCCTGCCACCCAGGTTTCCGCCCCGATGCTGGCCCAAAGCCCGGTGAATATTGAGTGCCGGGTAAAGCAGGAGATTCCGCTGGGCTCCCATCATATGTTTATTGCGGAGATTGTGGCGGTGAATATTGATGAGAAGCTGATTGACCGGCAGGGAAGGCTGCGGCTGGATCAATGCGGCCTGGCTGCCTATGCCCACGGGGCCTATTATGCCCTGGGGGAAAAGCTGGGGACCTTTGGGTTCTCGGTGGCTAAGAAGAAGAAAAAACGTCCTGCTAAAGCGGGAAAACCACCCGCCGGCAGGACGTCCGAAAATAAAAAGTGACGCATAGGGGAGGGGTACCCGCATGAAAATGCCGCGCTTTTGTTTGATGATCATCAGCCTGTGCTGCCTGCTTACCGGCTGCGGGGACTGGGGAGGTATTGTTTATCGGGTGGAGTATCCTTCCGGCTATGGACGGGATTGCTCTACCTGGGATGATATTACTCCCATAGAGGGCAGTACCCTTCAGCTGGGGTACCAAAAGTCAGACGACTATGAGAAAACCAGGAGCTATACCCTGCTTTTGCTGGACGAAAGCGGCAAGACCCTGTACCAATACCCTAACCTGGGCAGCACAGCCCTGCGCGGCGTGGCAGGGGAGGAGGGTTCTGTTTGGATTTGCAGCGAGCAGTGGAGCACCCCTCACTTTAACGGCTACCGCAGCGGCGGGCTGAAGGGCGGCACCCTCCTTTTGGCGGAAAGCGGTACCGGAGAGCTGTTGCTTCAGCAGACATTGGAACGGAACGAACTGTTTTTAACCGCTGTTGGGGCTGACTGCTGGTTTTATGCCGAGGGGCGCCCGGCGGAGGAAAAATGGTTCGGTTTGGTAAAGATTCCGGCGGAAAATGCCTGCATTTATACCCGAAATCAGGCGGAATGGGGGCAAAAGACACCGGTTTTTCAGTTCGGTTTTGTAGAGTGGCCGGAGGATTTGGATATCAAAGGCTCGGTGGAGGAAACCATCCGGTTTGAGATAGAGGAGCGGCAGATACAGGTGGTGTTCACCGCCTATGAGCAAACCGACAAGCAGCAAAATAGATGGGAGCATCTGGAGAAGCGGCGGGTGGTTATCCCGCTGGAATAGGGCTGGGGGAAGGTTCACGGACGATAAGCCTGCGGGACGTCCCCAAAACAAAGGCAAGGCAAAGGCTTGGGGACGGGACTGCGCCCCGGTGCTTTGGCACACTGAGGCAAACCAGGAGAGGACGGCATGGCGATGGATATGGTAAAGGAAAAACAACGGTTTGAACAGCTGCTGCAGCGGTATTTTGGCTACCCAGGCTTTCGGCCCGGGCAGTGGGAGCTGATAGAGCAGCTGCTTACCGGCAGGGATGTGTTTGGGATTATGCCTACCGGGGCGGGCAAATCGATTTGCTATGAGCTGCCGGCGCTGGCGGGAAAAGGGATTACCTTGGTGATTTCCCCATTGATTTCGCTGATGAAGGATCAGGTGGATGGGTTGAGGGAATCCGGCATACAGGCGGCGTGTTTGAACAGCGCCCTTTCAGACCTGGAGTATCGGGCGGTGATCCAGGGGATGGAGGAAGGGCAGTTCTGTTTGGTTTATCTGGCGCCGGAGAGGTTGGAATCGGTGGAATTCCAGCAGTTTTTGGCCCGGCTGCCGGTGGAGCTGGTGGCGGTGGACGAGGCTCACTGTGTATCCCAGTGGGGACATGACTTTAGGCCCAGCTATACCCGGATTGCGGGGCTTTTGGAGCGGTTCCGCCGCCGCCCTACAGTAGCTGCCTTTACTGCAACCGCCACGCCTCAGGTAAAGGAGGACGTCCTGGAGCTTTTAGGGCTGCAGGACCCCTTTTTGCTGACGACCGGCTTTAATCGGGAGAATCTTACCTTTTTGGTGGAGCGCCCTGCCCACAAGCTGGATGCCGCCCTAAGGTTTTTGGGGGAGCATAGAGGGGAATCCGGCATTATTTACTGCGCCACCCGCAAAACGGTGGAGCAGGTGACTGCCGCTTTGCAGAAGCAGGGGTTTGGGGCGGTGAGCTACCACGGAGGAATGACGTCCGGCCAGAGGGAGAGCAGCCAGGAGGACTTTTTGTATGACAGAGCGGAGCTGATGGTTGCTACCAACGCCTTTGGAATGGGGATTGATAAGTCCAATGTGCGGTTTGTTATCCACTACAATATGCCGAAAAGTGTGGAGAGCTATTATCAGGAGGCGGGCCGCGCCGGGCGGGACGGAGCGCCTGCCCAGTGTTTGCTGCTTTACTCCCCCTCCGATGTGATTACCGGGAAGATGCTGATTGAGCAGTCGGGGGAGGACAGTGGGGCGGAGTATCAAAAATTAAGCCAGATGACCGACTACTGCAACACCGGGCAGTGTTTGCGCCGGTATTTGCTGGAGTACTTTGGGGAAAGCCCGGAATGGGAGCAGTGCGGAAACTGCAGCAGCTGCCAAAGCCGGACCGAACGACAGGATATTACGTTAGAAGCCCAGAAGATTCTTTCCTGCGTAAAGCGGATGGGAGAGCGGTTTGGCTCGGGGATGGTGATCTCGGTGCTGCGGGGTTCCCGTACCCAAAAGGTGACGGAGCTGGGGTTTGATAAGCTTTCAACCCACGGCATTATGAAGGACGAAAGCCGGGAGGGCCTGCGGGAGATGATTGCTTATCTTACCGCTGAGTGCTATCTGACCGCCAGCCAGGGGAAGTTCCCGGTGCTGGCCCTGGGGCCGAAGGCCTACCCGGTGCTAAGAGGCTTGGAACAGGTGGAAATGAAGCGGATGGTAACTGCCGCCCGCCACAGGAGAGGAGAGCGGGAGGACGGCGCCGGGGCAGGAGATCAGGTGCTGTTTAACAGGCTGCGGGAGCTGCGGCGTCAGCTGGCGGCGGAGCGGGGGGTGCCTCCCTATATTATTTTGTCTGACGCTACATTGACAGAGATGAGCAGCCGCTATCCTACCAGCCCGGAGAGCCTTTTGCAGATCAAGGGGGTGGGCCGGTACAAGCTGGATCAGTTTGGGCTGCCCTTTATCCAGCTGATTCAGGCTTATTTGGAGGAAACGGGTATCACGCCGCCTACCAGGGAGCAAACGGCACTTTCCGCTGTATTTCGTCAGGAGGAAAAGGGGCTGCCTACCCGGCAGCAAAGCTACCAGCTATACCGGCAGGGGCTTACGGTGCAGGAGATCGCCAAAGAGCGTGCGCTGGCGGTTTCCACCATTGAGGGCCATTTGCTGGACTGCCTGATGGACGGCCAGGAGATGGACTATCCTTTGGCTACGCCGGAGCAGGAGGCGGAGATTCTGCGGCTGGCAAGGGAGAACCGGGAGGGGGGCATTAAGGCGATCCGGGAGGCGATGGACCCCCAACCCTCCTACGCGGCGATCCGGTATGTGCTCTACAAGGCAAAATTCAGAAATTTACCTACAGCATAAGCAACCGGCACTTTTGTTCTGGCTTTTGGGACGGGACTGCCGGTTTATGGCTTGACAGGTTTATTATTATGGCTGCAACAAAAAAAGCTCTATGCTCCCGGAGAACCTGCCGGGTGGCATAGGGCTTTTGATATGCGCGACGTCGCTGCAAGCTTATTGTGCCAAAAGGGTAAAGCCGGCATCCGCAAGGGCTTGGCGGATTTGGGCCACATGCTGGGAATCTCGGGTTTCCATGGTAATTTCCAGATAGCAGCCGTTGATATCCAGGGAATCGCTGTTGCGCTCGTGAAGGACGGAGATGATGTTTCCGCCCTGCTCAAACAGGATTTTGGAGACTGCCGCCAGCTGGCCGGGCTGGTCGGTAAGGGAAAGGGTCAGCTTGGCGGTACGTCCGCTGCGGCGCAGGCCCCGAGTGATGACTTTGGAAAGGATATTTACATCAATGTTGCCGCCGGAAACCAGACATGCGACCTTTTTTCCACGGATATCCACCTTGTTGAACAGCGCCGCCGCTACCGAAACGGCCCCCGCACCCTCGGCAATCAGCTTTTGCTGCTCAATCAGCGTTAGGATGGCGGTGGAAATTTCGTCTTCTGTAACGGTAACGACCTCATCTACATATTTGCTGCAAAGATCAAAGGTGTTTACTCCCGGCTTTTTTACCGCAATGCCGTCTGCCATGGTGGAAACGGAGGGCAGCTCTACCTGGTGCTTTTCCTGCAGGGAGTTGTACATAGAGGGCGCGCCGCTTGCCTGCACGCCATACACCTTACAGGAGGGGTTTAAGGTTTTGATGACATAGGCAATGCCGGAGATCAGCCCGCCGCCCCCAATCGGGACAATTACGGCGTCCATATCCGGCAGCTGGTCCAAAAGCTCCAGGCCGATGGTAGCCTGCCCGGCAATCACCTCCGGGTCGTCAAAAGGATGGATAAAGGTGGCGCCGGTTTCCTTTTGGAGCGAGAGGGCTTTTTGGTAAGCGTCGTCGTACACGCCGTCCACCAGCACAACGTTGGCGCCGTACTTTTTGGTGGCCTCCACTTTGGAGATAGGAGCACCGGCCGGCATACAGATGGTAGCGGAAATCCCCTTTTGCTGGGCGGCCAGCGCCACGCCTTGGGCATGGTTCCCCGCTGAGCAGGCAATTACTCCGCAGGCCTTTTCTTCCTCTGTAAGCTGGGAGATTTTATAGTAAGCGCCACGTACCTTAAAGGAACCGGTGATCTGCAGGTTCTCGGTTTTTAGGTAGACCTCGCTTTCCGGGTTGATTTTTGGTGCGAGAATCAGGTCGGTAGTCCGCGCAACCTGCTTGAGTATGTAGGAAGCCTGGTAAACCTTATCCAAAGTGAGCATATACAAACAACTCCTTTTTTTCTGTCCATTTCTGGCTGCTTATAAGTATAATCATAATTTTGTCTTCGTCAAGATGGCAAAATTGCCGAAAATCGCAAAATTTGTCCGCAATAGAACGACACTTTTCCGGCTCTCTGTAAGATTTTACGTATTATATGCGGGGCAGAGCAGATTACAATTTTTTGTGAAGATTCTAAAATTTTTTTGGATTTCTAAAATCCCTTTGGAAAGTACTGGATTTTTTATTTTGGATGTGTTACAATAAAATTGCAAAAGATTCTATTTCTTTTTCATAAAAATATTGGGCAATCTGTAAAAAGCCGGAGACAACCGGACCCGGGACGTCCTGAAAAATATGGTTGTAGGGGGCCTGGGTGTAGCAGCAGGAAGGACAGCGAGGGTGCAGGGAACTGCAGACCTTACGCTTTCTTATAAAATATTTGGGAGATTGGCAAGGCTGCCCCCAAAGCAAGAGAAAGGATGAGTTTATTATGTGCAATTCCCTGAACATCTGCCCTGAGAATCAGAAATGGCTGGACGAGGTGTGGGAGAAGATTCAAACAAAGGTTTCCGCCGAGTGTGACCGTAATGCAGACTGTAAAGAAATTCCCTATACTACCGACGAAAACGGCCGTTTTATTCCCAAGCGTTTTGGGGGGGCTTCTAACCTAGGCTGGTGGACCAATGGCTTTTGGTCTGGCATATTGTGGGAGATGTACGCCGCCACCAAGGAGGAGAAGTACCTGAAAGCTGCCCGCCATGCGGAGGAGCTGCTGGACGGCCCTTTGGCAGACTTCCCGAATCTGCATCATGACGTAGGCTTTATGTGGCTGCATTCCGCTGTGGCTGATTACCGCCTGACCGGCGATATGAAGGCCCGCAACCGCGGCTTGACTGCTGCCAGCCATCTTTCCGGCCGGTTTAACCCTGCTGGTAAGTTTATCCGGGCATGGAACATGGACCGTACCGGGTGGATTATTGTGGACTGCATGATGAACATCCCGCTGCTGTATTGGGCCAGCAGGGAATTAAACGACCCCCGCTTTTACTACACTGCGGTGGAGCATGCCGATACCTGCCTGAGAACTGTGGTTCGGGACGACGGCTCCTGCAATCATATTGTGATTTTGGACCCTGATACCGGCGAAATGCTGGATAATCCTGCCGGACAAGGCTGTGCCAGCGGTTCTTCTTGGTCCCGCGGGCAGAGCTGGGCGATTTACGGCTTTACCCTCAGCTACATCAACACCGGGAAAAAGGAATATCTGGACGCTGCCAAGCGAGTTTCCAACTACTTTATTGCCAATGTGGCCAACACCTCGGACTTTGTGCCGAGAGTAGATTTCCGTCAGCCCTCTGAGCCGGATCAGGTGGATACTACCGCTGCTGCCATTGCTTCTGCCGGAATGCTGGAGCTGGCAAAGCAGCTGCCGGAGGAGGAGCGGGGCATGTATGTCAACGCTGCTGTGAAGATGCTGAAGGCGCTGGATACCCTCCATTGTGATTGGGACGCCAATCGGGACGCTATCGTCATGGATGGCACAGAGGCTTATAATAAGTGTGTGCATATCCCGATTATTTATGGCGACTTCTTCTTTATTGAGGCTATCCTCAAGCTGAGGGGCTCCGATTTCCTGATCTGGTAAACAAAAATATTCTTTCAGGACAAGACTGCTGTTGATGTTCCCGGGTTTTTCCGGAGGCCTCCCCTTTTTAGGGGAGGCTGTTTTATTGGCCGCCCAATTTGTGGGGGAAAAAGATGCTTTTCCATTCCGGATGCCGTTGCTGCCGCTTTGGGCAAGAAATTATACAAATTGTGCAAAAAAATCCATGGAAAGCCCTGGGCCTTTATGCTAAACTAAAAGCAGTGGTTTACCAAGGAAACGTGATCAAAAAAACATAGAACAGGAGGAAAAAAATGCTTTACACGGGATTGACTTCTGTAACCTTCCGGGGACTTTCGGTACCGGAGATCATTACGCTGGCAGCTGATGCCGGGCTGGATGGTATTGAATGGGGCGGAGACATCCACGTGCCCCACGGGGAGCTTGAAACCGCCCGCCGGGTTGGGGAATTAACCCGGGAACAGGGGCTTGCTGTTACGTCCTATGGTGCGTATTACCGGCTGGGGGCTTTTGAGGGCAGAGCGGAACAACAGCGGGAATTTGCAAAGGTGCTGGCAAGCGCCGTGGCTTTACAGGCGCCGGTGATCCGGTTGTGGGCCGGCAAGCAGGGCTCTCAGAGCTGTGAAAACCGGCTGCTGCTGGCGGAGGAGGCGGTTTATCTGGCAGGGCTTGCCAGGGAGCAGGGGATTGGGATTTCCTTTGAATACCATGGTGGTACCCTGACCGATACCCCTGAAAGCGCCCGGCGGTTTTATGAGGAGGCCAAAGGTGTGGCGGGGGCTTACTGGCAGCCTGCTGTAAACTGTTCTGTAGAACGCCGTTTAGAGGGCTTGCAGGCGGTTACTCCTTGGCTGACAAATCTCCATGTGTTCCAGTGGGCGGCGGCCGGAGAGAGGCTGCCCTTATCCCAGGGGGAGGCGGAATGGGCGGTTTATTTGGACTATGCTGCGAAGGTTTCTGGTGACCGGTACTGCATTTTGGAATTTGTGCGGGAGGATTCCCCCAAGCAGTTTTTGGAGGATGCCGCCGCCCTGAAGCGCTGGGTACAGGCCCGGAACTGAGGCATGGGCTTCGTCATAAAAGGAAAACAATACAAAGGAGAGGCTGAATTATGGTACGTTCCATTCTTTGGGGAGGGGAAAGCTGGCTGAACCCCCATATGATTTTTACCAGCCGTTTTATTGAGGAGCTGGGGCAGCTTACCGAAAATGACGGCAAGGTGTATACCCTGGAGGAGCTGCGGAAGCATCCTGTTGCTGCCGGAGAAGCCCAGATTGTTTTTGGCTGCTGGGGTACCCCCCAGATTACGCCGGAGGAGATGCGGGAGCTTTTCCCGAAGGGGGAGATGTTCCTGTTTTGCGGAGGAACGGTGCAAAATTATGCCGACATGATTTTAGGGGCCGGAATGCGCTTGTTCAGCGGATGGGGCGCTAATGCTGTTCCGGTGGCGGAATATACGGTGGCGCAAATTTTGTTGGCTAACAAGGGGTATTTTCAGGCTGCACGGTTGGTTAAGGAGCAGGACCGTGCCGCTGCTAAAAGCTACAGTCATTCCTTCCCTGGAAATTACCGTACCAGAGTGGGGCTTTTGGGAGCCGGGATGATCGGGAAAAAGGTAATTTCTTTGCTGAAAAGCTATGATTTGGAGATTTTGGTGTATGATCCCTTTTTGCCCCGGGAAAAGGCGGAGGAAATGGGGGTTGCGCTTGCGTCCTTGGAGGAGATTTTTTCGGAATGCCAGGTGATTTCCAATCATCTTGCCAATAAAAAGGAAATTGAGGGGATTTTGAACTACGGCCTGTTTTCCCGGATGAAACCTAACGCTACCTTTATCAACACAGGCCGGGGGGCTCAGGTGACAGAAGGGGATCTGATTCGTGCAATGGAGGAAGAACCGGGCCGCACTGCCCTTTTGGATGTGACCTGGCCGGAGCCTCCGGCAAAGGGAAGCCCGCTGTATACTTTGCCCAATGTGTTTTTGACTCCTCATATTGCAGGCAGCCAAGCGGCGGAGTGCGAGCGGCTGGCCTATTACATGCTGGATGACCTGAAGCGTTTGCTGGCGGGAGAAACGCCGGAATTTGAGGTGAAGGCGGAGCAGCTGGGAAGGTTGGCATAAATGCTGAAAATGCAGAGAAGCCGGACGGCGGGCAGGGTGTTATCCCGGCCTTGCGGTGCCCAAAAGGAGAGGGACATATGACAGCAAGAGAGCAATGGAAAGAAAAACGCATTGCCTTTATTGGCGATAGTATTACCAACATCGGCTGCTATTTTGCCTTTGTGCAGGCAGCCCTTTGGGAACATTGGGGGCAGGAGGCCCCTGAAATTATTGGCCTGGGGGTTTCCTCTGAAACGGTTTCCGGCCTTTCGGAGCCGGATCATCCTTTCCCCCGTCCCGTTGTTTTTGGCAGACTGGACAGGGCCCTGGAACAAAGCCGCCCCCAGGTGGTGTTTGCTTGTTATGGGATGAACGACGGCATCTACTTTCCGCCCTCTTCCCAAAGGGAAAAATGCTTTGCCGAAGGCATGTGCCGTCTGGTAAGCGCCATACAGGCCTATGGCGCCCGCCCGGTGGTGATGACCCCAACCCCTTTTGATGCAAAATCTCGGGGCAAAACCATTGCAGAGGAGGATGAGTCCTTACGGTACGGTTTTGGGGAGCCTTACCTATCCTATGACAAAGCGCTTAGCCGTTTTGCCGCATGGGAGCTGGAGTACTTCCCGCAACGGGGTGTCCCTGTGATTGATTTACATACTCCCTTGTTCGCTATGATCCAAAGCCTGCGCGGCGCTAACCCTGATTATTTGTATAATGACGGTGTCCATCCCGATATCCCGGGCCACTGGGAAATGGCAAAAACCATTCTGCGGGAGTTTTTTGAGCTGGAGATTGCCGAAATGCCTTGCTATATCCGGGAGCAAAATCACTTTTACAGTCTGGTTATGAAACGGCACCAGATGCTTTGCGCCGCATGGAAGGAGCATATAGGACATGATAACCCTAACAAGGAGGACGCCTTGCCTCTCCCTCAGGCGCTGGAGCAGGAAAAACCCCTGCGGCAGGAGATTTTAGCGCGGATTGCAGCAGGAACAGGCCGATCAATATGATAAAAATCATAGCTGTGCAGGAGGTATTGCTTCCCGCACGGCTTTTCTTTTTGGGACGCGGCTGCTGCGGCGAGCCTGTGCAAAGGGCAGGGGCCAAAAGGTGTGGGACGTCCCAAAAGCGGCATTGTGCCTATAGGGAAAATCTGTTATAATGGCTGTTGAAACTATAGGAAAAGGAGATGCCTGCCATGGAAGCAGTTGGATGCCGGCTGTGCCCCCGCAGCTGCGGCGTAGACCGGAAAACCGCTTTTGGAGCCTGCAAAATGGGGGAGCTTCCGGTAATTGCCCGGGCGGTCCCCCATTTTTGGGAGGAGCCCTGCATCAGCGGGACGAGGGGCTCGGGCACGGTTTTTTTCAGCGGCTGTGCCCTGGGCTGCGTTTTTTGCCAGAACCATAAAATCAGCCATGAAAATTACGGCAAAACCGTTTCAACAGAGCGGCTGCGGGAAATTTTTGAGGAGCTGGTTGATCAGGGGGTGCATAATATCAACCTGGTGAACCCTACCCATTTTATCCCCGCTGTTGCAAAAGCGCTGGAAAAGCCTTTGCCGGTGCCGGTGGTTTATAATTCCGGCGGATATGAGCGTGTGGAAAGCCTGCGGGTTCTGGAGGGCAAAATCCAAATCTATCTGCCGGATTTGAAATACTGTGACCAGCGCACCGCCGCCCGGTATTCCAAAGCGCCGGATTACTTCCGGTATGCCGCCCCGGCTTTGGACGAGATGCTTCGTCAGGTGGGCCCCTACTGTATGGGAGAGGATGGGCTGCTGCGGTCCGGTGTTGTGATACGGCATTTGATTTTGCCCTCTAACCTGGATAATACTCGGGAGGTGATTGACTATGTGGCGGAGCATTTTTCGAAGGGAAGTGTGCTTTTCAGCCTGATGAGCCAGTATCTGCCCCTGGGAGCAGCGGAATGCTATCCGGAAATCAACCGCAGCCTTACCCGGCGGGAGGCGGAAAAGATGGAGGATTACCTTTTGGCCAGCGGCATTGAGGATGGCTTTCTGCAGGAGAGAAAGTCGGCGGCAAAGGAATATATTCCACCTTTTGACCTGGCCGGTGTGGAAAACCCGGCGGTATCTTTTTACCGTTCACAGAATCTTTAGATTCTTTTTGTGGCAATCTCTGGCAGAATGTGCTACAATGAGGGTACTTTATTCCTTGCCGAGCGAATAAACGAGCAAAAGTGCCCAAAACTCAAAACAAGCGGCGTATTTTAGAAAAAGGGGGCAGCGATATGGCAGGCGGAAGGTTCGGCTTGTTAGGCGTTGCTGTGATATTTTTGCTGCTGGCCTCCTGCCAAAGCCCGCAGGACAGGGTGACCGCTTACGTCCTGAAAAACCAGGCAAGACTGACGGAGCTGTGCGAGCAGTGGTGCGCCGCCGGGGAAATGGTTCCTGAGGAGAATGTGGATGAGGCGCAGCAAATCCGGCTTTACCCGGAGCGGCAGCTGGTGGTGTTTGAATGCTTTGCTGATGGGATTATGACCTCCTCTGTTCAGGGAGGCTTTTACTACAGCGGCCAGGATGAAATTGTAAAATATCTGGTAGGCTGGGCGCCGGGGGACGGAGAGCCAACCGTAACCGGCAGCCGGCGGGAGTGGCGCTCCTCTGGGGACGATTACTATTTTGTAGTGCCGATTACCGGCCATTTTTATTACTTTCAGGCAGGCAATTAACCGGGGCCGCTACAGGCTTTTGGCTTTTGCGACGTCCCGCATGCTTTATTTTTGCAGGCTTTGGGGGAATGTTGGCAGCATTTTTGGAACGAGGAGATGAACTGATATGAGCAATCTGTTGGACAGGCGGCAGCTGGGGGAGAACCTGTGGTTTTCCAGCATTTCTGACCCGAAATTCAAGCTCAACCGTATTTCAGTAAACTTAGTGGTGCCTCTGCGGGAGGAGACGGCGGCTCAATATGCGGCGGTGCCTTTTATTTTGCGCCGGGGCTTTCGGGACTGCCCGGATTTTACCAGGCTGAACGCTTTGCTTTGCGATTTGTATGGAGCCTCGTTGGAGGCGGACGTTCGCAAATACGGCGGCTGGCAGATTTTGAACCTTTCGGTTCAAGGAATTGACGACCGCTTTGCCCTGCATGGGGAGGATATTTCCGGCCGGTGTGCAGATCTGCTCTGCTCTATTCTGCTGGACCCTAAGTGGGAAGGTGAAAACCTGAATGAGCAGGACGTCCTGCTGGAAAAACAGAATTTAATTGACGCCATTGAGGCGGATATTAACGATAAGCGCTCCTATGCTTTAAGCCAGGGCATTGCCAAAATGTGTGCGGGGGAGCCTAATGCTGTTCGTAAATACGGCACGGTGGACGAGGCGGAAAAGATCACGCCCCAGTCTGCCGGGCAGGCTTACCGGGAGATATTGGATACCGCCCGGGTTGAGGTGCTGTTCATTGGCTGTGGCAGCCCGGATTCCGCCAGAGAGCTGTTTGCCCGCCGGTTTGCGGGCCGATGCCCCACTAAGGCATTGCAGCCCTTCTCCAAAGGCAAGGCGAAAGCGGAGGAGGTGCGGGAGTATGTGGAGCGGATGGACGTCACCCAGGCAAAGTTAGTGCTGGGCTTCCGCACCGGGTTGCCGGAAACCAGGGAACAGCAGGCGGCTTTTCAGCTGATGAACGCCATTTTAGGGGGCTCGCCCTTTTCCCGGTTGTTTGTGTATGTGCGGGAGAAGCAGAGCCTTTGCTACTACTGCCCCAGCCGGTATGACAAGGCTTCCGGTATTATGACGGTGGACTGTGGTATTGAGGAACAAAACAAGGAGGCCGCTCAAAAGGGTGTGCTGGAGCAGATAAAGGTGATGCAGGAGGGCGGCTTTACCGATGAGGAATTTACCTCCGCCAAGCTGAGCCTGCGGGGGGCGTACCTTTCGGTGGGGGATGCTTTGAGCAGTCAAGAGGGCTACTATCTTTCCCAGATTCTTTCCGGCCGGCTTTCCACCCCGGAGCAGGATTTGGAGCGGCTGGAGCAGCTTACCCGGGAACAGGTGACTGAGGCCGCCAGGGGCGTCACCTTGGATACCGTATATTTACTCACCGGAGCAGAGGAGGAGAAGGCATGAGCAGTCTGTCAAACCACCCGGATGTCCGCCGGGTAAAAACCGAGCTTGCAGATTATTATGAGATAAAACATCAAAGCGGCCTGACCCTGCTGCTGGCTCCTATGGAGGGCTACCACAGCACCTATGCCCTGTTCGGCACCAATTTTGGCTCTGCCGACAGTTGCTTTGGCTTAGAGGGAGAGGCCCCTGCCCGAGTGCCGGAGGGGATTGCCCACTTTTTGGAGCACAAAATGTTTGAGTGCAAGGCTGGGGACGCCTTTGCGCGGTTTGCCGGAACCGGCGCCAGTGCCAATGCTTACACTTCCTTTGACAAAACCTGCTACCTGTTCTCCTGCTCGGAAAATGTGGAGCAGTCGCTGGAAATTTTGCTGGATTTCGTCACCGAGCCCTACTTTACCCCCGAAACAGTGCAGAAGGAGCAGGGGATTATCGGCCAGGAAATCCGGATGTATGAGGACGATCCTGGCTGGCGGGTATTTTTCAACCTGCTGGGGGCTTTGTTCGTCAACGACCCAGTAAAGGAGGATATTGCCGGCACGGTGGAGTCCATCGCCCAGATTGATGCCGATCTGCTTTACCGTTGCTACAACGGCTTTTATAATCTGCGCAACATGGTGCTGGCTGTGGCAGGGAATTTTGAGACGGAAATGGTGCTCCGCCTTGCCGATAAAATTTTGAAGCCCGCCCCGCCTTTTACCGCCGTAAGGGCCGCCGTAGAGGAGCCGGACCGAATTGCCAAGCGCCGTGTGGAGCAAAAGCTGGAGGTAGCCGCCCCTCTGTTCCAGGTAGGGTATAAGCTCCCCGGCGGGGACGTAAGCGCAAATTTGCTGCACCAGCCGGAGGATGAAATCCTGATAGAAGTGATAGCCGGGGAGAGTTCCCCTCTTTTCCGTGCCCTGTATGATGAGGGGCTGATCAACCAGACCTTTGCAGGGGAGGCCTTTCTCTGCCGCCAAAGTGCTGCCGTCATATTCTCCGGGGAATCCAAAGACGCCGATCAGGTTTTCACCCGGATTCTGGCGGAAACCCGGCGGCTCCAGCGGGAGGGCATTCCTCCAGAGCTGTTTGAACGGTGCAAAAAAGGGGTGTATGGCCGATATGTCTCCCTTTTCAACAACGTGGAGCCGGTGGCGAGTATCCTGTTAAACTGCCACTTTTCCGGCGTGGAGCTGCCAAAGCTGATGGAGTGCCTTTCCGCCATTACCCTGGAGCAGCTGCAAGCTCGCCTAAACACCGCCTACAGCAGTGAAAAAGCAGCCCTCTCGGTGGTGCTGCCCCAAAAGGATGAAGCGTAATGTTTTTGTGGGACGGGACTGCAGAGCATTTTCCTTCTGCGCCGGGTTTTCGGTTTGCAGCAAGGCACAGCGACGTCCCCAAAAATTGCGGATAAAATGAACAAACCCAAAAAAGGAGCGAAGCAGTTATGTCACAAACCTTATCCTTTCCCGGCCTGGGGTGGGATCTTACTCTGAACCGGGTGGCCTTTACCATCCCAATTGGAGACGGTATTTCCATCTATTGGTACGGCATCATTATTGCCTTGGCCTTTATTGCCGCCCTGGCCTATGCCTTCCGCCGGATGAATGAGTTCGGCATCAATGCCGACAGAGCTATTGATGTGGTGATCTGCGCTGTGATTGGCGGTATCATCGGGGCAAGGCTTTACTATGTGGCCTTTTCCTGGGATTATTATCAGGAGCATCTGGACGAAATCTATAAAATCTGGTATGGGGGCCTTGCCATCTACGGCGGGCTGATCGGCTCGGTGCTGGTAGGCATTTTAATGTGCAAGCTGCGCAAGGTAAAGGTACTGCCCATGCTGGACGTGGCTGCAGGCGGTTTTTTCATCGGCCAGGCTATAGGCCGGTGGGGCAACTTTGTCAACATTGAGGCCTTTGGCTCCAACACCAGCCTGCCCTGGGGCATGACAAGCGCTGGTATCCAGGAATATCTTACCCGGATGCAGGAGGAGCTTGCCAAAATCCATGTTACCGTGGATCCCACCCAGCCGGTGCACCCTACCTTTTTGTATGAGTCCCTCTGGTGTGTGCTGGGCTTTCTGTTTATCGCTTGGTATACAAAGCGCCGCCGGTTTGACGGCGAGCTTACCCTGTTCTATATTGCCTGGTACGGCCTGGGCCGCGCCATGATCGAGGGCCTGCGCACCGACAGCCTGATGCTTGGCAATATACGGATTTCTCAGCTGCTTTCCATCATCGGGGCAGTGGCTTCGGTTGTGGCTTGGATTGTAGTGCGGATGAAAATCCGGGATGCCCATGACTCTGAGTACCTCAAGCCCTTTGGCAAAACTGAGGCAGCGGCTGAGGTTGTGAGCGGGGAGTATTACACCCGCCTGAAGGAAGAAAAGGAAGCCGCCAAGTCCGGTAAATCCGGTGACGTCGCGGTGGCTGAGGCTTCCAACACCGAGGAAAGCGTTCCGGAGGAGCAGGCTGCTGAGTCTGCCGGGCGGGTGGAAGCTTCCGGTGAAGAAGAGGAGGCAGCGGCGGCAGAGAACGCAGGAAGTGCGGGAGAACCGGTAGCTTTGGAGCAGGAAGTTCCTGAAGCGGCAGAGGCTCCTGATGCACCTGAGGCGGAGGACATTCCCGAAGCCCCTGAGGAAAAAGAAGCCGCTGATGTTGTTGAGCTTGCAGAAACAGCAGAGCGGGCAGAACCAGTGGAGACAGCGGAAGCAGCAGAAAGCCGGGAAGGGCAGGACGTCCCGGAAAAAGAGGACGAGGATGAGGAAAAAACCAAGGAGGAATAAGGCAATATGGCACAGCTGATTGACGGAAAAGGGATCTCTGCCCAGGTAAAAGAGCGAATTCGCCAGGAAACGGCGGAATTTGTGAAGCAAACCGGGATAACCCCGGGGCTGGCAGTGGTAATTGTAGGCAACAATTCCGCTTCCCGAGTGTATGTGAACAACAAGAAGAAAGCCTGCGAGGCAGTGGGCTTTCGGTCAGAGGAATATGCCCTGCCGGAGGAAACAACCCAACAGGAGCTGTTGGATTTGGTGGACAAGCTGAACCGGGATGAAGCCATTCACGGCATTTTGGTGCAGCTGCCTCTTCCCAAGCAGATCTCTGAGGACCGGGTGATTGAAGCTATCTCGCCGGATAAGGATGTAGACGCTTTCCACGCCTCTAATGTAGGCAAAATTATGCAGGGGGAGTATCGTTTTCTGCCTTGTACCCCTGCCGGCGTTATGGAGCTGCTCCATGCCAGCGGCATTTCCCCCGCAGGCAAGGAGTGCGTGGTGGTAGGCCGCAGCAACATTGTGGGCAAGCCTATGGCCATGCTGCTGCTTCATGAAAATGGTACTGTCACGATCTGCCATTCCCGGACGAAGGAGCTGGCCGAGGTTACCCGCCGGGCGGAAATCCTGGTGGCGGCGGTGGGCAAGGCAAAATTCATCACTGCAGACATGGTGCGCCCTGGAGCGGTAGTCATTGATGTAGGGATGAATCGAGATGAAAACGGCAAGCTTTGCGGGGACGTAGACTTTGACCCGGTTGCTGAGGTTGCTTCCGCTATCACGCCGGTGCCGGGGGGCGTAGGGCCTATGACCATCGCCATGCTGATGCAAAATACCCTAACAGCCGCTAAAGCACAGGCAGAATGCCGTTAAGGTACGCGGAGCGCAAAAAACTTTTCGTCCACCTTTGGAAAGGTGGTGAGAGGTCCAGGGGAGCAAAGCTCCCTTGGTCGCCCTTGCAAGGGCGAAACTCCCCCGTTTGCCTGAGCAGGAGTTCCCCGCCGATCAAGGCCATAAAAAGAGGCGGAAGACAATAAAACGGCAGTTACGTCCCGAAAAAAGTGCAAAAACCGGGAAGAAAGCCGTTGACAAGCCCTTTGCAGATGTGTTAAAATAATAGAGCCGCTTGTTCCGGGCCAAAGTGCGCTTTTTTGCGCCGCCTATGGTGTACAGCGAGACTGAAATAAGGCAGGTGCGTAATATGTACGCAGTAATTGAAACCGGCGGAAAACAGTACCGTGTTTCTGAGGGTGATATCCTTTTCATCGAGAAGCTGGCTGTTGAGGAAGACGCCGAAATCGCTTTTGACAAAGTGGTTGCAGTAGGCAAAGAGGAAGGCACCGTTGTAGGCGCTCCTACTGTAGACGGCGCCAAGGTTACCGCTAAGGTGCTGAAGAACGGTAAGGCCAAGAAGATCACCGTATTTACCTACAAGCCTAAAAAGGGCAAGCATCGCAAGGTTGGCCATCGTCAGCCCTACACTAAGGTGCAGATTTTGGCAATCAACGCTTAAGGATTTTGTTCTGCCATGATTAAAGCTCAGTTCTTTGAGAAGCAGGGCAGTTTAACCGGTGTCAGGGTTTCGGGCCATGCGGGTTTTGCCGATTTTGGGCAGGATATTGTGTGTGCGTCGGTAACCTCGGCTGTGCAGATGGCGGTAAACGGAATCACCGAGATTTTGAAAGCCCCCTGCAAGGTTCGGGCGGAGGAAAACTGCATTGAGGCGCTTCTTTCAGATCAAGGGGAGGCTGTGCAGGCGGCAGTTTTGCTGCTGGAGGCTTTACGGCTTCAGCTTACCTTACTGGAGGAAGATTACGGTAAGTATGTAAAAGTAATTGTTTTGGAGGTGCTATAACCATGTTGAAGCTTAACATCCAGTTTTTTGCGCATAAAAAGGGCGTTGGTTCCACCAAGAACGGTCGGGATTCTGAATCCAAGCGGCTTGGTGTAAAGCGTGCTGACGGCCAGTATGTTCTGGCTGGCAACATTCTGGTTCGTCAGAGAGGAACCCACATTCATCCCGGAGCCGGTGTTGGCCGGGGTTCTGACGATACCTTGTTTGCCACCATCAACGGCAAGGTAAAGTTTGAGCGTGTAGGCCGTGACCATAAAAAGGTCAGCGTTTATGCAGTAGAGGCATAAGGTTTTACAGCTCAAATCCCCATAATAAAGCTATTATTGGGACGTAACAGCTCCCGGAAGCTCAGGTGTTTTGTTTGAGGCTTCCGGGAGCTTTTGCATGCAGAATTAGGGAACAATGGAGAGGGGAAGAACTTTTCGTTGAGCAGAGTTTACCTGGGAGTATAAGATAACAAAGCGGCAGTCCCGTCCGTAAAAAGAGCGTTTTATAAGCAAAATGATGCGAAAATACCCGGATTTTTTAGCAAAACCCGGGTACTTTCCTGTAAAAATGGCCTTAATTTTTTTCTTTTAACAGCAGCATGGACATAACTGTGGAAAGCAAGAAGCATGCACAGCCGCACACCAGCATAGAGGTGGCTACAATACTTTTCCAGCGATTTAGGGACAAGGGCTCGTTTGGGATTCTCATCATCATAAAAACTCCTTTCTGTTCCGTTATATTATCTGATAATCAGTTGGTCAATTAAATACATGGGACGAGCCTTTACTTCACTATAGATTTTGCCGATGTACTCCCCAATTACCCCCAGGGAGAACAACTGAATGCCGCCAATCAGCCAGATAGAGCCCATTAGGGTAGTCCAGCCCTGTACGGTGTGGCCAATCAGCTTGAGTACCAGCAGCACAGCAAGTGCAATCAGGCTGGCGGCAAAGATCAGCAGCCCCAAAATGGTAATGAGGCGGATAGGCTTAATACTAAAGGATGTGATACCGTCAAAGGCAAAGGCCAGCATTTTTTTAAGGGGATATTTTGATTCGCCTGCAAAGCGTTTTTGCCGCTCGTAGGTAACAACGCCTGAGGGAAAGCCGATCAGTGGAACGACACCCCGTAAAAACAGGTTGACCTCCTTAAATTGAGCAAGGCCCTCCACAGCGCGGCGGCTCATCAGACGGTAGTCGGCGTGGTTATCTATAATGTCCACCCCAAGGGCGCGCATCATTTTATAAAAGCCCTGGGCGGTGCTGCGCTTGAAAAAGGTATCGGTCTCCCGGCTGCTGCGCACCCCGTAAACGATGTCCTTACCCTGATAATACTGCTCCACAAATTGATCTATTGCGTCAACATCGTCCTGCAGGTCGGCATCCAAGGAGATCATCATATCGGCATATTCCTTAGCGGTCATCAAGCCGGCCAGCAAAGCGTTTTGATGCCCCCGATTCCGGGAAAGCTTCAGTCCCGCCACCAAAGGGTCCTGTGCATACAGCGCTTCAATTACGCCCCAGGTATTATCCTTGCTGCCATCGTTGACGAACAGCATTCGGCTGTTGGGCGCAATCAGGTTTTGCTCAATCATACTGGTAAGCTTTTGATGCAGCCTGCGGTGAGTTTCCTCCAACACTGGCTCCTCGTTGTAACAGGGGATCACCAAATAGAGGGTTTGGGGCGTTGCCATTGGGTGTGCCTCCTTTTTATTCCTTGCAGTTTTTGGGACGGGACTGCTGGTCTATCATTTTGTGGTTTCAGGGGAACATTTTCTAAGTCTAAAGCGTTATTGCTGCAGCCCAAAGGATTGGCTTGCAGAAAAAAAGCAGCTGTTACGTCTGAAAAACTACTCCTCCGGCGGCTGTTCTTTCGGTTCTTCAAAGGATTTTTCCAAAGCCTGCTTCAGCGATTCCTCTTCCGGTTCTGCCGCGGGCGGAACAGCAGGCTCCTCTGGCCGTACCTCCATTAAACGGGTGAAAAACTCTCCGGAATTCCCTTGTTCTACAGCCCCTAATCCGCCGTTTTGCTGATGCTGGCGGTAATCCTCCGCCACCTGGCCTGCTTGGGGCAGCCGCCGCTTGGTATAATAGATAAACAGCAGATATGCGATCAGAATCAACACGCCTCCAAGGCTGATAAACAAGCCGGGTAGCAACCCAGGCGTCATATAGTCAAAGCGGATCTCCGAGTATCCCTCCGGACAAACCACCGCCATAAAGCCCACGTTGGCTTTGACCACCTCTGCCGGTTCTCCGTTGACAGTAGCGCTCCAGCCCCCCTCATAGGGTACCGAGAAGAACACAAGGTTCTCACGGGAAAGGGTAATTTCCGCAGAAAAGCCGCGGTTGTCAATTATAAAATTGGCGGCGGTTTCCTGCCGGCGGTCGGTCACATCTTCCCGGAAGGCGTCCAGATCATAGCGGATATTATCCTCCCAGGCGGGAAGATAGGGCAGCAAATAGCCATATTTCTCAAAATCATCGTTTTCCAGACAGATTGCTTTCAATAAAAGCTCTGAACGACGGGTTTCGGCAGTGCCGTCAAAAAAGTCCCGGTCAATACAGGCATCGTAGGTAAAGCCCATGGGCAAAAAGTTTTTATTCTCGTAGATGTTAAAGGTATTTTGGGTAGTAACATACTCAAAGTCTGGTATAGGCTCCTGGTTGGACTTGCTTTCCTCAATAAACAGCCATTTTACCGAGAGCAGCGAGCGAAGGGCATAAAACTCGGTGGAGGGCTTGCTGGAAACATCCCGCTTTACCCCTACCTCCGGGTAAAATTCCATGATGGACACCGGCACAATGCTGTGGAATGCCTGAATGTTGGGCAGCTGCCAATACATGGCAATATTGTCCATACCCTCAAATACGTCAGATCGAGCAAATTCTGACTCGGGAAGAACGATTTTCTCCTTGCCCTCCAACGCTACCGAGACCATCCAGTCCCCTTTGGGGTTGTGCATCACTTTGCCAATAGTAAGGTAGGATGCTCCCGAAAGCACAATAACTGCGGCCAGCGCCCATGTCCCTTTTTTGATAAACTGCTCTTTTTCCTGCCGGTAATAGCGGATTAGCAGCCCGGTGAGCACCAAAGAAAGTATGGTAAGCACAGCGACGACAGCGGCGCGGGCAAATTCCGGTTTACCGGAGATAAGCCCCAGCTTCCACTTGCCGTTAGAGTAGCTGGGAGTAAGGGTCGCAGCCCCCATAAACAAGGCGGTTGCAACAATTGTCCATTTGAATCCCCGTTCTATTTGAATGGAGCTATCCTCTAAAGTAACGGCGGTGACCATGGACATAATCAGAACAGGCATATAGAACCAGCGGGCATAATAGGAGCTGTTAAAAAGAATAAATAAGCTGTTCAGTCCTGGAACCAAAGCAATAAACAGGCAGCTGTACAACAGCTTTTTTGCCCAGTCGTTTTTCCGGGACATCAAGTAGGCCAGCACCCCGGTGGTGGAGAACATAGGCAGCCAGGCGTTTAGAGAGGACCACTTGGCAGCCTGGTCTGTAAACAGGAAGGAGCTGTAGGTTAAGTCCGGCGGGAAGAACAGGCTGTACAAAATTTCTGCCGGACGGCGTTCCTGCCAGTAGATCCAGAAATTCCAGCCGTTGATCAGATGGTCGGAGGTAGTGCGTGGGTTGCCCAGCAGCGCCAGCACCGAGGGCAGTAGGATAAAAGCGGAAATCATTACGCCGATAATGGATTCAATGGCCACCGAGAGGAAGTTTTTCAGGCTGAAGGGGAAATGCTCCTTATCGGTGCAGCGGATGAAGAAGTAGAGGATTACAAATACAACTTCCCCCACAAAAAACCAATAGTTTACCAAGGCGTTTACCGCAACCGCTACGGCGAACGGCCCCCGGCGGTTGTTCTGGATCAGTTCCTCCATCCCGATGAGCAACAGGGGGAAGAAGACAATTACCTCATGGAAGTGGTTGAAGAAGATATTATAGATAGAAAAACCGGAAAAAGCATACAACAGAGCACCCATCACACCATAGCGCTGATCCTTAACAAACCGGCGGATATAGCAGTAAGATGTAAGGGAAGCACAACCCATTTTCAAAATCAGCAGGGGGGCGATGAAAAAGGGCACCCACTCGTTAGGAAAGGGGAGAGTAAGCCAGAAAAAAGGGCTCATTAACAGGTAAAAGCTGTAGGAACCGATGAAATTTGCCCCCAGATCGGTATTCCAATTCCAAAAGATATCCCCTGAGCGAACAGCCTGATGAGCCAGCTTATAAAAGGGAATCTGCTGGACATTAAAATCGCCGGTAAAGAAAAAATAGCCCTTTTCCCAAATGACGAAAGGGATAAAAATAATGGCCGCAATAGCAATTCCATAAAAAAAGGCTTTCCAGTGGAGGCTTTTTTCCCCGCTTTTTGTCAAACTCAAATCGACTCACCTCAACCAATTTTTTGAAGCGCCCCCATTTTTCCGCCAAAGCGGCGGGCAGTTTTGGGACGTCCCGCAAACCGGGTTTCTATATACAACAACGAAGCTTCTGCACAAATTTCTTCCCCTGATCATACCTCAGCGCACAAAAACATCAGGTAGGCAGTTTTGTCCCTTTTTGCCTTGGTGACGTAACTGCCGCCTTGTTGTTCCCAGGCTTTTGGGGAGCCGTGCCGGCACAAGATAACCCCATTGTATCACAAGTTTTGATTTTTGCATAGGGAAATTTTGCCTGGCAAAAGCGCAGAAATTTCTCCGGCTGCTTTTAATGTGCCACAAAATGGATTTTTTATTGCATAAAACCGGACTTTTTTCGCCTCAAAAGAAAAATTAAGGCGCTCAAAAAGAAAAACTTACCTGCCCGCTTATTTCAATACAAATCAACCAAACGATTCTGCGCAACATTTCAGTTGTTCCTGTAGGGAGGTCACATACAAAAGGATTGCCTAATACACTTCCGCCATGCATGCTCCAATAGGAGCCGCCAGCAGCAAATCAGCTCTTTCGTCCAAATGGGTGGGCGATTTGTTAATCAGCACCAACCGATGCCCCCGGTAAAAATCCACCAGCCCGGCGGCAGGGTATACCGCCAGAGAAGTGCCGCCTACAATCAGCAAATCCGCCTTGGATATATGGCGGACAGCCTCGTTGATTACCTGCTGATCCAGTCCTTCCTCATACAGCACTACACCCGGCTTGATGATGCCGCCGCAGCTGCATTCAGGCACCCCTTCGCTTTGCTGCACAGCGGAAAGGGGATAAAACCTGCCGCATTTCTGGCAGTAGTTCCGATCAACCGAGCCGTGAAGCTCCAGCACTTTTTTGCTGCCGGCGGCTTGGTGGAGGCTGTCAATATTCTGGGTGACTATAGCGGTAAGTTTGCCCGCTGCCTCCAACCGGGCAAAGGCCAGATGGGCGGCATTGGGTTTGGCGTTCGGCCAAAGCATCTTTTCCCGGTAAAAGCGGTAGAACTCCTCTGTAGAGTGCTCAAAAAAGCTGTGGCTTAAAATAGTTTCCGGAGGATAGGGGTATTTTTGATGATACAACCCGTCCACACTGCGAAAATCCGGCACTCCGGACTCGGTACTGCAGCCTGCGCCGGTAAAAGCCACAATTCGATGGCTTTCAGCAATCCAGCGGCGCAGGGTTTCCAGCTGTTCTGAAGATTGCTCCATAAAAACGCTCCTTTCTGTATTGAGCGAGGGAAAAGCCCTCCCAAAAAGCCCGAGAAAATAAAGCGGCAGTCTTGTCCCCACAAAAAAGACAAAACCGCCCCGGTAAGCAGTACCAAGGGCGGCAGAGCTTTGTCAGTTATGGAAAAACAGCGGCAGCGGCTCCAGGAAGATAATATCCTTGCGGGCCCGGGCGTCCCCTTCGGCCAAAACGGCGGCACGGCCCACAATCTCACCGTGAGCGGCCTCCACCAGCTTTTCCAAGGCGTGAAGCGATTCCCCGGTACTGATCACATCGTCCACAATCAGCACCCTTTTGCCCGCCATTTCCTTCTCATAGGCTCTGTCGATATACAGCCTCTGTGCCCCCTTGGTGGTAATGGACTGCACTGCAACCTCGATAGGGTCTGTCATATATACTTTTACGCTTTTCCGTGCCAGCAAGTAGTTTTTGCCGGACTGCCGCGCCATCTCGTAAGCCAGCGGAATGCCCTTGGATTCCGCGGTAATCAGCACGTCGAAATCAGGTGCCTTGGCAAGCAGCTCTTTGGCACAGGCTACGGTCAGCTCTACGTCCGAAAACATGATGAAAGCGGCAATATCCAGCTTGTCGCTTACACTGCAAAGAGGCAGCTCCCGTTTTAGCCCGGCCACCTGCAAGGTAAAGGTTTTCTCACTCATGATCGCTCAATCCATCCTTTCTGTTCGGTACAAACTCAGCCTGCGGGCCATGTCATAGGACGTCCCGCCATTACGTGAAAATGCAGGTGATTTACCGTCTGCCCGGCGTCCTGCCCCTGGTTGGTGATCACCCGGTAGCCGCCGGTTAAATTTTTCTCCTGGGCAATCCGGGCGATTACCTCAAAAATATGGGCAACCACCGCGCTGTTTTCGGCAGTAACAGCCCCAGCGCCGGCAATATGCTGCTTAGGAATCACCAAAAAATGCACCGGGGCCTGGGGGTCAATATCCTCAAAAGCGTAAACCAGCTCATCCTCGTATACCTTTTTGGAGGGGATTTCCCCCGCTATAATTTTGCAGAACAAGCAATCCATTTCAACAATCATCCCTTTCCGCTTGGTAGTTCCATTATAATACAAGCCGGCGGTTTTCTCAACAAAAAAGTGGCAGTTCCCTATAAATTTTGGCAGCTTTTGGGGATGTCGCCACGCCCTGCGCATTTTTCCGGCTATGCGGTTAAAAAGGAAAGCAGCGCCAGCAGATCCTTCATACCCTGGGTATATACCAGCTCCTCGCATAGGGCGGCGGTATGACCTTCGGCGATAAAATAGTCATCCAGCAGCTTTTCGCCTTCCGGTTCCAGCCGCTTCCGGAGCTGTTCTAAAATTTTCGCGCTTTCCTGCACGCTTTTTCGGTACTCATCGTTTTGATAGACTGTTTCCTGCAAATGATCTGAAATACATGGGGCAAACAGCTCAAAAATGTCCTTTTTCATCTTCAAAAGCCTCTTTTCTACTTAGGTGGAATCAGATTCGCATACCATAATTATAGTGGAATGTTCCATAATATTCAATCCCCCTTTTAGCCAGCATAATGGAAAAAAGGGGGCGATTCGATTGATCAGCTATGCACCATTATGGGAAACGATGAAACAAAAGAATATTTCAACCTACGCACTTATTCATACGTATGGGGTGGACGCCCATACCCTGAATTCCTTGAAACACAACAAAAGCGTTACCGCAAATACCCTGGAAGCGCTTTGCAAAATTTTGCAGTGCAAGCCAAACGACGTCATAGAATTTTTGTGGGATGATTGACATAATCTTCGTTTTTTAGGATGTTGTCATTTCTTTATAGCAACATAATAGCACTAAAAGAAATTTTTGTAAGGTAAGTGGCAACACTTTTTTGAAAAAATAAGCATGTATTCTGAAACCAAATTTTGCGGAGCGGTTGACATCAATAAAAATGTCATATATCATTAAAAAGCAGAATTTCCCCAAAAGAAAGGACATCACCCATGAGAATGCGCAGAAAACCCTGGGCACGGCCGGAGCTTGCCGCCTGCCCCTTTTCCATTGACAACCCCCCGGAGCACAAAGGCGGCTGGCACGCCTTTTTTGCCCGGCCCAACCCCATCTACCTGGAGCTTGGCTGCGGCAAGGGCAACTTTGTGGCGGAGCTTTCCGCCGCCCACCCGGAGATCAATTACCTGGGAGTGGATATCAAAAGCGAGGTGCTGGTGCTGGCCAAGCGCCATGTGGAGCAGGAATTCCAAAAAGCAGGACGTCCCCAGATAGACAACGTAAAAATTATGTCCCAGGACATTGAGCGGATCGACATGATGCTTGCCCCTGAGGACACGGTGGATCGGATCTACATCAACTTCTGCAACCCCTGGAACAAGGCAAAGCAGCACAAAAAACGGCTCACCCACCCCCGCCAGCTGTTAAAATACCGCCAGTTTCTGCGGGATAACGGGGAAATCTGGTTCAAAACCGACAACAACCAGCTGTTTGAGCACTCTGTCCTCTATTTTCAGCAAACCGGCTTTGCCGTTACCTACTTAACCCGAGACCTCCACCAAAGCGATTTCGACCGGACCCAAACCCCGCCCACCGAGCACGAGAAAATGTTTACTGCCGAGGGAATCCCTACCAAATTCCTCATCGCCGTCAAGTTAGCGGACTGGACAGCTCCGGAAGGTTTTCCCGCCAACGTGGAAAAACAGTGGAGAGATGAGGCTAACCGCGGCAGTGCCGTCTAAAATGAGGAATATTTTCCGACATTTTCCATTAAAATGTAAAAGCTTTCTTTTTTTAAGGTGCGTTTTTTGTAATATAACACAAAATTCCTCGCCTTCCAATATTAATTTTTTACAAACAACTAATTGACAGTCCGCCGGTTTCTTGCTATAATACTAATCGTTTCAAGAGAGTTTGGCGTCTTTTTGCTATGGGCGCCCCTGATTTTCCTGCTTGGACAAACCAAGCGGGAACAAAAGAGATAGGAGGATAACCAGTTATGAAACGTTTACTTGCGGCTTTATGTGCTTTGACACTGTGTGCATCCTTAGCGGCCTGCACCAGCGACCCTTCTTCCCAGATCAGCAGCTCCAGCGGTGATTCCGAGAGTTCTTCCCAGTCGTCGTCTCAGTCTTCCAGCCAGTCTTCTGAGGAGTCGAAGGCCGAACGCCCCAGCGCTGATGAGATTGTTGGTTCTTGGGATGGCCAGACCTATAAAAATGAGTGGGCTGGCGTCACCTTTACTCTGCCGGAAACTTGGGTAGCTTTGACCACTGATCAAATCAGCCAGGTGCTGGGCGCAGGGGCTGAGGTAGTTGCCGACGGCCTGGGGACCAGCGGTGATTCCCTGAGCGCCAAGGTTGGTGATACCGATATCTACGCTTACTATGCCATCAGTGCAGACGGCGGCGCTTTCTACTTCCTGGATCTGTTTGACAAAGAGGCAGGCCAGGTGCCCAGCATGACTGCCAAGGAATATGCACAGCAGGTTGTTGCCCTGATGAAGAGTATGGACAACATCTCTGTAACTGCTACTGACATTGTGGATGATACCTTCTGCGGCATGAGTGGTGTTTCCTATGACATAGAGATGACCATCGAGGGTGTTACTCAGTCCGAGCACTTCTTTGTTGGTGAGAAGGATAACTACTTCCTGGGCTTCTGCTCCGGCTCCACCACGGAGGACGGCGCTACTTCCCTCAAAGCTTTGCTGGAAAGCTGCGCTCAGCTGTAATTTTCCGCATCAATTGCAAACAAAACCGGCGTTCCCGTTTGGCAACACCAGAAAAGGAAGTTTTTATGTAAGGAACGGTATAACTCAGTAAAATGGGTTATGCCGTTCCTTTTTGCTATGCCACAAAGTATCGAAGTGTTCCAGGATGTACCGAGTGACAAGTTTGATCCGCTGGGGGCCATATACGCCTTTTCCCGATTGATATCCCACACCTGTTCGTCGATCATCTCCTCATCCACACCCATGGTCTTGTAGTAGTCCACATGGAAGGGCAGGACGTTCTTATCATTGATCGCGTCCACGATTGTGTAAATATGCAGTTGGTCGCAAAAGGTCTGCTCTGTGGTGTGGAACTGCGGATTGCCGCTTTTGCTGGCATTGACCGCGAAAATCGGCGTTCCGGTGAAGCCGAACAGATGGGTACTTCTTGAAATTCTTGATGATAGCTGTGTGCATATCTCCGAACTGACTGCGGTGACACTCATCAAAAATAATGACAACGTGTTTGTCATAGACTGCGTGCCCCCTTTTTTTGCCACAAAGGTGGAGAGCTTTTGAATGGTTGTGATGATAATCCTGGTGTTGGGGTCCTCCAGTTGCTTTTTAAAACGACGGTAGAGGTGTTGGAGTTAGCTGTGCCTTTCTCAAAGCGATCGTACTCCTTCATGGTCTGATAGTCTAGGTCCTTCCAGTCCACAATTAAACAGCACCTTGTCTATGTAGGACAGCAGGGACGCCAGCCGGGTGGTCTTGAAGCTAGTGAGAGTCTTGCCGGAGCCTGTGGTGTGCTAGATGTATCCGCCGCCTGCAATGGAGCCGTATTTCTTGTAATTATTCGCAATTTCGATACGGTTCAAAATCTGTTCCGTGGCAGTGATCTGATAGGGATGCATCATCATGAGCATTTGCTCTGAGGTAAAAATGCAGTACCGCGTCAGCACGTTCAAAAGAGTATGCTTGGAGAAAAATGTCCGGGTAAAGTCCATTAAATCAGGCAAAACCCGGTTGTTTGCGTCGGCCCAGAAGGAGGT
>CATJLA010000116.1 GCA_949741215.1 uncultured Oscillospiraceae bacterium | reverse complement strand
GTTTTTTCGGACGTTTGAGGGCAGGCGGGTGCGTCTGCCCTCTTTTTGTGTGCAAAAAAGGTGGAATTTTTCTGACGGAATTTCAATCTAAATAGAAAATCTGATTTGTTCAAGAAATGAGAAAAAGGGAAGGCAAAAAATGCTCTTCCCTTCTCTGTTATCACATAGCGTTTAGATTTCTTGTCAATAGATCAATACTGGGCTTAAATACCGTTAAATAATATCGTTTTCTTAAAATTCATCCTCCAGTATCAGAATCCCTGCCCCTACCAGCCCGGGCCCTACATGAACCGCCAAAGTACAGTCAATTATACCCTGAAACTCCCCTGCAGGCTCTGGCAGCGCTTGCCGTAGAGCTTCCCGCACCTGATTGCATTCCTCCGGTGCGCCGCCGTGGGCTGTGAGCAGCAAAAAGCGCCTGCCCTCTAACGGCACCGCTTTTACCAGCTCCACCAGCTTTTCCAGAGAACGGTTTCGCCCCCGCACCTTGGCTACATCCACCAGCTGGCCGTCCGGGGCAAAGGAGAGAATCGGCTTAATTTGCAGCATGGTGCCCGCTACTGAGGAAACCAGCCCAATCCTGCCGCCTTTTTTCAAATACTCCAGTGTGTTGATCGCAAAAAATGCGTGAATATTCCCGATCAGCTCCGGCACCACCGCCAGCAGTTTCGTCCAGGAGATGCCCTGTGCCACCAGCTGGGCCGCCCGTAATGCAACCGAGCCGCTGCCCAAGCTGCCGTTGAGAGTATCAAATACCTTGAGGGTAATGCCGGGGAACTCCGCCGCCAAAGTGCTTACCAGAGAGAAACTGCCGCTTAACCCGCTGGAGAAGATCAGCACCAGGCCATGGGTATATCCGGCCTCCTGCACCTGAAGGAAGGTGTTCAGGATCGTTTCCCCCAAGGGCAGAGAGGTTTTGGGAATCTCCTGGGGAAGGCGCTCATAAACCTGGTCGGGGGTAATGTCTACGCCATCCTGATAGGTTTTTTCCGAAAAGACGATCTGCATGGGGATGATATAAATTCCGTACTGCTCCAGCACCTCTGGGGGAAGGTCCGCGCAGGAATCGGTAATCACTGCGATTTTTTCCGGCTTGACAGGCTGCTGATTCAAATGTTACACATCCTTCCTTGGGGCTATGTTGTCTTTTTGCAGGGACGTCCCGCATCGGGCAGTTTTCAAAAAATGGGGTGGGGCTAACTGCGGCGCTAACGTCCCTGAATTACCATGTTTAACCAGTATAGCACAGTTTTAGGGGAACGTAAAGCAAAAAAGCGGGCACGGCGCAAACGCAAAAGAACAATTGTTTCACGTGAAACATTTTGGCAAAGGAAAAAGCCGCCTGCTTCATCCTACACAACAGGGGAAGCAGGCGGCTTAAAAATTGCGCAAAGCTTATTTGACGTCAAACCCGAAGAACTCTACGGTGTTGTTATAGCTGATATCCTCCACCAGCTTGCCCAACGTTTCCATATCGGCAGGATACTCGCCGTTTTCCACCCACTCGCCAATGAGATTACAGAGGATTCTGCGGAAATACTCATGACGGGTGTAGGAAAGGAAGCTGCGGGAGTCTGTCAGCATCCCGATGAAGTTGCCCAGAACATTCAGGTTGGCGTAATCGGTAAGCTGCTTGATCATACCCACCTTGTTGTCATTGAACCACCAGGCGGAGCCTAACTGGATCTGTGTTTTCACCCCGGCCTTGGTAAAGCAGCCGCCGATGGTGGAAAGCACCTCGTTATCGCTTTCGTTCAGGGAGTAAAGCACCATCTTGGGCACGTTGCCCTCTTTGGCAAAGCTGCCCAGCAGGCCGGAAAGAGCCTCGCCGCAGTTATGGTTGTTTACAGCGTCGTAGCCGGTATCAGGGCCCAGCTTTTCAAACATGGGCGGGTTGTTGTTGCGAATCGCGCCGTAGTGGATCTGCATTACCCAGTTTCTTCTGGCATATTCCGCTGCAAAAAACCGCAGCAGCGACGTCTTATACTTGTCGGCCTCCTCCTGGGTTACAGCCTGGCCGGAAAGTGCCTTTGCCAAAATAGCGTCCAGCTCGGCGTCACTGGCGGGGCTGTATACTACATAATCAATGCCGTGGTCAGAGGCGCAGCAGCCCATGGCCTCAAAGTGGTCCAATCTCTTGACGAAAGCGGCCTTTACGTCCGCAACGGTGGCAATTTTCATCCCGGCGGCGTCGGCCAGCTTGGCAATGTATTCCACAAAGCCGGCCTTATCAATGTTCACGCCCTTGTCGGGGCGCCAGGCGGGCAGTACCTGTACCTTGCAGGTGGGGTCCTCGGCAATTTTTTTGTGCCATTCCAAAGAGTCAATGGGATCATCGGTGGTACAGATCGCCTTGACGTTGGACTGTTCAATCAAGCCCCGAACGCTCATGCCGGCCTCCTGGAGCTTTTTGTTGCACAGATCAAACACTTCATCCGCATTCGCAGCGGTTAAAGCGCCCTCAAAGCCGAAGTACCGCTGCAGCTCCAGATGGGACCAGTGATACAGCGGGTTGCCTACCGCCCGGGAGAGGGAGGCCGCCCAGGCCCGGAACTTCTCTCTGGGGTCAGCGCTGCCGGTTACCAGCTCCTCGTCATAGCCGCAGGCCCGCATAACGCGCCACTTGTAATGGTCGCCCCCCAGCCAAACCTGGGTGATGTTCTCAAACTTCCGGTCCTCATAAATTTCCTGGGGGTTAATGTGGCAGTGGTAGTCGATAATCGGCATCTTATCGGCGTGGTTAAAAAACAGCGTTTTTGCCGTTTCACTGTTCAGCAGGAAATCCTTGTCCATAAACTTTTTCATGGGGCTCACTACTCCTTTTTTCTGCGTCATACAGGTGGTGTATTCCAGGGTACTGGAACCTTTCCAATACCCGCCAAGCGACGAAACTGCCGCTTTTTGTCCTACGTTGTTATTATCGCTTTAAGACCGTCCCGCAGGAGGGAAGCCGCCCGCAAAGCCCGGCACAGCCGGCTACAGCGACGTCCCACGGCGGACAAACTCCGCCGCAACCATAATTTTGCTGGAGACATTTTTATGGGCAAAGATGTCAATCAGCGTTCTTACCGCGGTAATGCTTAAAGCCTCTACCTTGTTGTCAATGGAGCTTAGCTCCGGCAGAGTACATTTTGCCAGGATAGAGTCATTAAACCCTACAATCTGCACGTCGTTGGGCACCTGCTTGCCCGCCTCAGCCAGGGCCTTTAATGCCCCAACCGCCAGTATATCCTCAGAGGTGACAACCCCCTCGGGATGATAGCCCTTCTCCAAAAGCCCGTGAATTTGATTTTTGGCGTCCTTAATGCTCCGCTCGCACCGGATGCACACCCGGTTATCCGGGGTTAAGCCATGGCGGTCGAACGCCGCTTTGTAGCCGCTTAGCTTACGCACGCCGCTGTAGGTATCGGCGTCGTAAAGGTAGACGATTTTGCGCAGGCCCTGTAAAATCAGGTTGCTTACCACCTCCCGGGTGGCGTTAAAATCGTCACAAACAATGCCATAGATGTTGGGCGCATCCAGGCAGTCGTTAATCATGACGCAGGGCACACTTTGGGCCGCTGCCAGGATATGGGAATTATCGTCCTTCTCCTTAAATTTGGAGCCTACCAGCACCACGGCATCCACCCGTTTGGAGATCAGCAGCTCTAAGCATTTGCGCTTGTTTTCCAGCTGGTCTCCGGTGCAGCACAGCAGGGAATCATACCCGTTGCGCCTAAGCTCCCGTTCCACGGTGGAAACCGCCGTGGCATAATAAATATCCGAAACGTCAGAGCAGATGATGCCTACCATCTTCATGGTATTTAAGCCAAGCCCCCTTGCAAAAGCGTTGGGGGTATAGGCGAGCTTGTCAATCACCTGCATAACCCGGTCCTTGGTTTGTTCGCTGACATTCCCCTTGCCGTTGAGCACCCGGGACACCGTTGCAATAGAAACTCCAGCCTGAGCTGCGATGTCATAGATATTCATCGGCGAAAACCTCCTTTCCTGCACCCCCGGGGGCCGCGCCGGCAGGCACTTTGACTTTCATAATGGATTAAAAGAGGAAGGGCTTTCAAAAAAATTATAGCGTAAAGTACTAAAAATTTCAATGCACATTCAAGACATTTTTCTATCAGCGAAAAATTTGCTTTTCGGCAAAAAGTACTTTTCTCAGGACGGCACTGCAATGTAAGTGCTGCCGGGGCATAGGCTTAACAGCTGCATAAGGATTGACACCCCTGCACAAACAGTTTGGCCGAACTATAAACAGAGGCGTCGTTCAGCTAAATGCCTATAAAATAATGCTCTGGCACTCTCATAATTCGCTGACGTCCCGGTATTGAAAATTTGTGCTTACCGTAGTATAATGAAGCTAAATGACATCGGCATAGAGGGGGAGTCGGTTTTGCAGAGCTACTGGTTTCTTTTTTTGATTCTTCTGCTGGTTTTTATCCCCCTATGGGCGCAGCGGAAGCGGCTTTGTTATGCCCGGCATATTCAAAGGAAACACGGCAAAAAGGAGAGTGCGGCTATGGAAGAGTTTGCAAAGCAGTTTATAGGAGAAACCTGTTTCGTTTATATCATGGAGTCCGGCAGCTCCCCGGTGCAGGGAACTGTAAGGGAGGTAAGCGGCGGCGGTATCCTGCTGGAGGAGAAAAACGGCGGGCGGCAGCTGATCAATCTGGAATATGTCACACGAATCCGGCAGATGCCTGGCAAGGCGAAAAATAAGGGGAGTGATAAAATGTGAAGCTGATAACCTTTCAATCCTTGGAAGCGCTGAAGGATTTGATAAACCGGGGATATCTGGAATGCCGGGAAGAATACATCAATTTGAGCAAAGCAGGTGTAACCTATTCCTGGGTTCTGGAAAAAATGAACGGTAGCATTCAAAACGATACCGGTACAAAATACCCCATATGGTGCTGGGTAAAGTGCTATAACAATATCTGTCCTCCCAGGCATAAGGGGGAGCCGGTAGAAGGCTTTGATGTGAAAATCACCTTTACCAAGCCAGAGGAAGACGTTTTTATCACAGATTTCAGAAGGTATTCCTTTTTGCTGCATAATACCTACATTCCCAACTCGGCAGAGGACAGAGAGAGCTTTGACAAAAAACTGCAAAAAGCAGGAATTACCGAAACTGATTTAACCGCGTATGTAAGGCCGGATAAATATAAGGAACACAGGACCGACCCCGAATACCTGGCAATCTGTCAGGAGATCAGAAAAAGCTTTGACCGGTGCATTACTACCGACAGCGATATTCTGCAGGGCTGTGTATGGCGCGTTAATCTGGACGAGGTGGAATCCATAGAGCTTCTGCATGATAAGGGCTATCGGTACGGCTCCTTAAATTACCGGCGGAAGGATGGAAAAAGGCCGAATTGGAGAGAAGAATTTTATAAAACCTTAAAGTAATGTTACAACACTATCCGTTTGCAGGATGCCCTATAAAAAAGACGCGGCACATCAAAGGTGTGCTGCGTCTTTTGCGTTTTATGGAGAGAAATTATAGCCCTGCGGTCAAATCCAAATCGTCAATTTCCAGGATAGCCATGCAGAAAAGCTTCATGGCGGTCAGCAGGCTGTCAATATTCTGCGCTTCGTCCGGCCCGTGCGCTCCGCCATGCCCCGGGCGGATAAACGCCGGCTTCTCGCCGCTGGGCATCCCCTCCATGCCGTAGGCAAAGGCGTTGGGCAGCTTTCTGGCATAGGTGCCGCCGCCCATCACATAGGGGGTGGTTTCCTGGCCGGTAAACTCATTGTACAGGTCGGTCAGCCTTGCAACCGCTGGGTGCTCTTTGGGGAAGTAGCTGGGCCCGCTGTCCCGATCCAGCACAAAGGTGTAGCCGTGCTTTTTGCAGACGTCTGCCATGGCTTGCTGCATTTTTGCGGAATCAGCGGTAATGGGGTACCGGATGTTGATCCCCAAACTTAAAATTCCGCCCTCACAGGAAATGGTGGAGCCAACGCAGGTTAAAGCGCCGGAAACCTCGTCCTCATAGGCAATTTCCAGCCCAGTGCCCGCAAAGTCCTCATTTACAAGGTTGAGGAACTGAAGCAGCGCGACGTCGCCAGAGGGCAAAGCCCCGCAGGCCGCCAAAGCGGTGCTGAGCCGGTGGATGGCGTTAATGCCCCCCTTGGGAAAAGCGGCATGGCGGGAGGTTCCCACTGCCAGGATGGAGATGCTGTCATCTTTCTCGGTGACGGTAATGCCTTCCCCCAGGTTTTGGAGCTTTGCCATAGGTACCAGGGATTTATCCAGCACCATAGTGGCTCTGTCCGGCACCATGTTGCTGGCAACGCCTCCGGTAAAGGAACGGATTGCCCTGGAAACCGGTGTGTCCGCCTTCAAATGGGCCTCGATAATCCCTTTTTCACCGTAGCAAACCGGAAAATCTGTATCCGCGATAATAGACATATCCGGGCAGGGATAGTTTTTGGTGTAATAGGCCATATCCTGCATGCCGTGTTCTTCGTCACACCCCACAAACATCCGCAGGGAGTGCTTCAGCTCAACGCCGATCTCCTTCAGGCACTGGATAACATACATGGTAGCAATAGTAGGACCCTTGTTATCCTGTACGCCCCTGCCGATCAGCCAGCCGTCCTTACATACCGGGTTGTAGGGGGCAAAGTCCCAATCTTCTCCTTCCGGGACAACATCCAGGTGCCCCCAAAAGCCGATAGACTGCTTGTTGGCAGCTTCGTCCAACCAAAGGCTGCCCAGATAATTCTCATAATTCCGGGTATGGAAGCCGTGCTCCTCCCCTATTTTCAGCATTTCCGCCAGTACGTCCAGGCAGCCTTGGCCAAAGGGGCCTGCGCCGGTGTTGTACCGGGAGATGCTGCGGATTCTTACAAGCCGCATGACGTCCTCCACAAGCTGCTGCTTATGAGCTTCCATCCAACGGTCTACCTTTTGATAAAGTGCCTTGTCCATAAAATCCCTCCTGATCATATCTAAGTCTTTGGTTATTATAGCACTTATTTTGCATTGCCGCAACAATAAAACCTCCCGCCCGGCATCCGTTTTTTAGGGACGGCACTGCCGGCGGGAGGTTTTGGCGCTTATTCCTCAAGAGGATGCACTTCTATAACGAAAGTTCCTTCCTGTAAAATATCGGTAAACTCTGTAATTTCATGTTCAAATTCCAGCGGCCCTAACCCCAGCCCCTCAGGCTGTGGCCGCCGTGAATGGTCAAAGCTGATCAGCTCCATCACGCAGATCGAAGGGCAATATCCAGTTGCTACCTCAATTTTACCGTCGGCATCGGTTCGCTGTACACTATTTTCGTAAATTTTATAGCTTGGGGCCATAACCGAGTCTACAATACGTATTGCCACCTCTTCATCAACAAGGGGGAACCCGTTGGAGTCCATAAAGGTAAATACCATGCTAACCTTCTTTTCTTCCGGCTGCAAATCCGACACCTCATCGGAAGAAGAGGAAAGAGAAGCAGAAACCGAAGGGGAAGAGGGCTCTTCACGGTCTGGATGTGAAGAGGGAGTGCCTTCACTTTTTTCAGGTGATGTAGCTGGCGGCGTACTGGAAACTACTGACGAACTATTGCTATTACTGGAAAAAGGCAGGGTAGTTTGAGAAGATTCTTCAGATACCTCTTCATAGGGAATATTCTCTTTACTGCAACTACATAGTAAGAAAAAAACTAACAAAAGTAAAGGCAGCCTTCTTCGCATAATGAATAATCTCCTTATACATACAGGTTGGAGAATATTATAACATGTACTCTCCAACTTGTAAATAGATCGTTGAATTATGTTTTAAGACTTCTTTTTTTGTCGGAATAGTCAATAATAAATAAAAATCTGTTTGCATAATACAAAACAGCTTTTTGGGAAACTATCTCTACAATAAATATTTTAAGGGAAATTACTTGTAAGTTTTTGCAAAAAATGCTAAACTAAACGATGCAAACCGGCAGGGCAGTGCCGGTAACTATGGCACAGAAAGGAATGACAGATAAAATGAAATGCCCCTATTGCGGATATCCGGACAGCAGGGTTATTGACTCCCGCCCCGCAGAGGACGGAGAACGAATACGCCGGCGGAGAGAATGCGGCAAGTGCCGGAATCGTTTTACCACTTATGAAATTATAGAAACTCTGCCGATTATGGTAATCAAAAAGGATAAATCCCGAGAGGTTTTTGATAAAAACAAGCTGCTCAACGGCCTGCTGCTGGCCTGTGAAAAGCGCTCTGTTCCCTTAGAGCGGCTGGAACGTTTGGTGGACGAGATTGAGCTGGAGCTGCTGAACACCCTGGAGCGGGAGGTAACCTCCCTGCAGATTGGGGAGCTTGCCATGAAGAAGCTAAAGGAGGTGGACGAGGTTGCCTATGTCCGTTTTGCCTCGGTATACCGCCAATTTGCGGATATCAACTCCTTTATGGCAGAGCTGACCAAACTGCTGCAGGACAGCCAAAAGCAGCAATCGGATGCCTGAAGCCTGAAAGCGGCATTTCAGTCAATTCAAAAATAAAAGCTCCCTGTAAGGACGTCTTCGTTTTGGAAGGTGCCTTGCAGGGGGCTTTTTTCTGCTGGAATTTGGTCTTGCCGGCACAGCCCCCTTTTACATCGCCAACACAGTTATTGCTGTGTTGGTCGGTCAAAATTACCTCTGCTGCACGGTAACTTTTCTGTTCAAAAAATATTTTGGAACAGCGGGGTTTGCGTGATGGAGATATGCTCCAGCATTCCCTCCAGCCGGGCCAGCTGTGCCTGGAACAACGCGGTTTCCCGGCCCTCCAGCAGGGGCAGCAGGGTGGATATGGCTTCATCAATAGGTTCGATCTCCCCATGACGCAGCCAACGGACCATTTGGGGCTGCCGCTGCCGCCATAATTCGGCAAAATCACGGGCTCTTTCCAGGGCTTCCTCTTGGTTTCCGCTGCCGGCCAGCGTTCCGGCCTGGCTGCTGAGGCCCAGCAGCTCCTCGGTGGTTTGCTGTACCTGCGCCAGAACCCAGCTGCCCGCCCATACCATCAAGCCCATCAGGGCGGCGGCTAAAAGCACTCTTTTCATCTGATTTCCTCCTGTTTTTTGGATTAGGATGTTCCGGGATTTTTTATAAAAATGTTTCACGTGAAACAATTGTTCTCTTTATGGCAAAGGGAGGCCCAGGCTGCAGCTTGGGGACACACCTTACCCGCCTCGTCCCAATAGCGCCTATAATAGCTGTGCCTTAGCCTTTTTGGGCTGCCGCGGCTATTTTTTCCGAACGACCTGAACCGCGCCGGTGTCGTCCCATGTCATGAGGAAAACCTCCCCTAAAGCGGCGCCCTCTTTGGCCGCTGCCTGCTCCAGCTCCTTTTGGGAAACCTGCCGGTAGGGCAGAGGCGTGGGGTTTACTCTGCCATCACAAATAACAGGGGAAGGGGGCAGCTGAGGCTCCTGGGTGGGGATATGCAGTACAGAAGGGGTAACCGGCCGGTACTCCGCCTTGGGATAAACGCTTACCTTTCCGGTTGTTTCCACCACGGCCAGGGCCACCTCCTCCAGATTAAATACCCCGCTGCCCCGCAGCTGCGCCATCAGGTCGTCGATAGAAAACCGCAGCTTGCCCATTTCCCGCTGGTCGATTTCTCCGTTTTGAATAATCACCTGAGGCGTGCCGGAAACCAGCTTGCGCAGCTTGCCGCTTTTTAGGGTGAGGGTGGAAAACAGCACCTCAAAGCTTACCAGGGTGAGGATAGGCACAATGCCCCCAAACAAGGGAATATCGGTATTTTCAATAGGTAAGGTGGCAATGTTGGAAACCAGAATGGTAACCACCAGCTCTGAGGGCTGCAGCTCCCCCAGTTGACGTTTGCCCATCAGCCGCAGGCCAAACACAATCACCAGATAGATCAGAATCGTGCGTATCAATGAAACCAGCACCGGTATTCCCTCCTTTTCCTTACCAGTTTTTCCGGTTTGCAGGCGGTTATCCTTCCATTTTTTTATTTTTTTAGGACAAGGCTGCCGGTTTATTATTTTGCGCCTTTCCTCAAGCATCTTAACTTTAACCGCGCACTGCATAAAAAACGCGCCCTGAGGCAACATAACAGCAGTTACGTCCTAAAAAAGGAGGCGGTTTACTTGCTGCCCTGGCTGAAAAAGCTTACCCAGGCTTCTATGGAACAAAGCTACCAGGTGTTTGACAGCGATGTTCCGAAGGATAATAAAATCAAGCCCTCCCTTAGCGAGAATATGATCGCCCTGCGCAGCCTGCTGGAAAACTCCAGCGATCTTCAGGCAAAAGCCATTGAGGGGGAAGGCTGCACGGTTCGTCTGCTGGCCTGCGAGGGCATGACCAGCCAGCAGAGCTTTTCCGAGCTGCTGGCCGAGCCTTTGACCAAGGCTATGCCTCAAATGAAAAACCCACAGCAGCTGCTGGAATGGGTAAGGGTTCATTCCGCCCTTTCCATGGATCAGCAGGAGCTTTATACCTATACCGAGGTGTTTCAGTTTTTAATGTCCGGCTTTGCCGTGCTGCTGATTGACGGTATTCCCCTGGCGCTGGCCTTTGGGCTGCAGGGGTTCAGCTACCGCTCTATTTCCGAGCCCAGCGGTGAGGTGAATGTGCGCGGCTCCCGAGAGGGCTTTGTGGAGCCGGTGCGTATCAATATGACTATGATCCGGCGGCGGCTGAAAACCCCTAAGCTGAAGTTTGAGCTGTTCCAGGTAGGAGAAAAAAGCCGCACTGACGTCTGCATGGTATATTTGACCGACCGGGCCTCCGAAAGCTTTGTGACGAGAACCCGCCGGCGGCTGCAGAGCATCCGGATGGATATTGTGCTGGAATCGGCCTATTTGCAGCCCTTTTTGGAGAAACGGCCCTTTTCCTTTTTCTCCGGGGTAGGAACAACGGAACGGCCGGATACCCTTTGTGCTAAAATTGCCGAGGGAAGAATCGCCGTTTTGGTGGACGGCACCCCCTTTGCGCTGATTCTGCCATACCTGTTCAACGAGCACTTTCAAACGCTGGACGACTACACCCACCGGCCTTATTACGCGGTGTTTATCCGGGTGCTGAAGTATTTGGCCTTTTACTTTACCATATTGCTGCCGGGGCTGTATGTGGCGATTGGGATGTTCCACCCGGAGCTGTTTCCTCACGCGCTGCTGAGCAAGGTGGCGGCCGCGGAGCAGAGCACCCCTTTTCCGCTGATGATAGAGGCTTTGCTGATCCATTTGATTTACGAGATTATGAGGGAAGCCGGCCTGCGGCTGCCACGGCCGATCGGGCATGCAATCGGCATTGTGGGGGCGCTGGTTATCGGGGACGCGGCCGTTACGGCGGGGCTGATCGGCTCGCCAATGGTAATGGTGGTGGCGCTGACGGCAATCAGCTCCTTTGTTATCCCTTCGCTGTATGATTCGGTGACGGTGCTGAAGTTTTTGTTTATTCTGGCAGGGGGATTTTTTGGCCTGTTTGGGATTACGCTGGGCATGGCCATGCTGATGGTAAACCTTTGCGCGGTAAGCGTTGGGGGTGTTCCTGCGACGTCTCCGGCTACGCCGTTTTCGCTGTATGCACTGCGGGATTTATATTTCCGGGCAGGATGGCGCAGCTTGGGCAAACGGACACTGAAGGTGGAGGACCTGCCGGGATCGGAAATGGGCAGGTAGCTGACGTTTTAGGCTTGTGTTTTGCGCGCTTTGGCTTTGAAGCATATTTCAGCCTCCCGGCAGCCATAAGAATACTAAGCGGCACTCACGTCCCCCAAAAAAGAAAAAAGGTAGGGTGATTGAATGGAACAGGAAGGTAAAATCAGCGGCGCACAAGGGGCGGTTTTGCTTTTTTTATGCAGGATTTTCTCGCTGCTGACCCTTACATTGCGGCCGGAGCAGCAGGTAAACGGCGGCACCGCCCTGTTTGCGCTGGTGTTTGCCCCTTTAAGCCAGCTGCTGGTGATTTTGCCGGGATGGCTGCTGCTGCGGCGTTTTCCGGACAGAAGCCTGCCGGAAATTGGGGTGCTGGCGTTGGGAAAGTGGGCAAAGGTATTCTCCTTTTTGCTGTGGGGAATGCTGGTGCTGCTTTGCGCCGGTACGGTAAGCGAGTTTCAGTTCTTCCTTTCGGCCTCCAGCTATGAAAACCCGCCGGTGTACCTGTTTGCCGCCCTGTTGCTGGCGGCGGCTGGGTATGGGGCTTATTTGGGGCTGGAGGCATTTGCGCGGTTTTCCCTGTTTGTGCTGGGGGCGTTTTTGCTTTCCTTTGGGCTGATCGGCGGTTCGCTGCTGCCGGAAATTCGTTTAAACCAGCTGCTGCCCCCGCTGGCGGAAGGCTGGGAGAAGGTGGGCGCCTCCGCCTGGGCCTTTGTTGCCAAGGATTGGGAAGCTTTGCTGTTTTTGCTGCTGGCCCCCCGGCTGCGCAGGGGTAAAAAAAGCTGCTATGCTGCCTGGAACCTGCTTTATCTGGCGGCTGCAGCCGGGATGATCTTCCTCTCCTCCACGGTGCTGGGGGAGTACGGCGGGCTATGCCGCTATCCCTTTTTTACCCTGGCCTCTCTGACAGAAATTTCCGCTTTGGAGCGGCTGGATTCTTTACACATGGCGGTATGGAGCTTTTTGGCCTTTTTGCGCACTACCCTTACCCTCTGGCTTGCTAAAGAGGTGTGGAAAAGCTTTGCCCCCAAAAAATGGGCGGAGCAGAGTTTTTGGTTCAGCCTGGGGGCAGTGGCCGGGCTTAGCTTTGTGCTTACCGGGGATGTTACCCGCCTGAGCCGTTTGGGGCAGGGAATTGGAACCGGAATTCCGGTGCTGTTGTTTTTGGTGGCGCTGCCTTTGCTGTACCTGATTGCGGCAGTGCTGCGGAAAAAGGGTAAGCCGGCAGAATAGCCCGCCGCAGTTACGTCAGAAAAAGGGAAGAAAGGAAGACGGTTTTATGAAATTTTTAGGACGTTACAGCCGATTTGCCGCTTTATGCCTTGGGGCGGCAATACTGCTGGGGCTAACCGGCTGCACCGGCAGCGTAAAGCTGAGCAACCGGGCTATTGTGCAGGCGATAGGGGTGGACAGAGAGCAGAACGGTTACCTGATTACCCTGGAGCTGCTGGATACCGCGGGAGAAGAGGGAAAGGTGAACACCACCCAGGCTGCGGGAGAGGAACTGAGCCTGGCTTTTCAGCAGGCGGCAAAACGGCTGGGGAAGGAGATTTTTTTGGGGGATAACCGGCTGATCCTGCTGGGAAGAGAGGCAGTGGAGCAAAAGCTGGAGGAAACGCTGCTCTACTTTCAAAGCGCATGGCACTCCCGCCCGGGGGTGGCGGTGGCAGCGGCGGAGGGCAAGGCTGCCGACTACCTGAAAACACCGGAGGGGGCGGCTGAGAGCCCGGCAGACAGCTTATCCCAAGGGCTTGCCAGCCGGAAAACCCGCCCCTCCCAGTGCTACCCTCACCTGATGGGTACCTTGCGGAGCCTGATGCAGTCAGAGGGGTGCGGACTGCTGCCTTTGGCCCGGTTAGAGGAAGGCTCTGCCGGCCCTGAGGGGCTTTTGGACGGCGCCGCTGTCTTTTCCGGCTGGCAGCTGCGGGAGGTTTTTACCCAGGAGCAAAAGGCTTTAACCTCATTGCTGCAGGGGGAGCCGGAGAACGAGCTGTTTGTCTTTCCGGACGAGCAGCTGGGGGAGGTTCTTTGCCGTTTTTATCAAAGCCGGGTGAACATCCGGGCAGAGCTTGCAGAACAGCTGCCGGTATTTCATATTACAGTATCGCTGAAGGGAAGGCTGGAGGCCTCTTACGGCGCCCGGCACAGCGGGGAGCTTACCGACCCTGAGGTGCACCGCTGGGTAGAACGGCTGGCGGCAGAGCAGCTGGAGCAGCGGCTTACCGAATTGGTTTCCCGGCTGCTGTTTGAGGATCAGGCGGATTTGATGGAGCTGAGCCTGCTTTTACAGCGGAGCTTTCCTCAATGGTGGCAGCAGCACGGGGCGGAGTTTCCGGGCCTGCTGCAGCAAAGCGGGTTTACCCTTTCGGTAAGCTGCTCGGTGGACAGGCTACAATAATTAAGGAAGAAGTAAGAGTGAATAGTGAATAGTGTAGGTACGCCCTTGCAGGGCGATTTGAAAAAATGCTGCGCATTTTTATCATGTTACCTTGCCTTGGCTTTTTGTGATTCCTTTTTTCAAAACCGGTTTCCGTGGTATGAGGTTTTAGGGCTGTTCCCCAGGTGCGCCGGAATGATAGGTTGGCAGTCCTGTCCTGCCGGAAAAAGTGCTGTAAAAGGTTATTTACTTTCTGGGTGGAAGGTGTTATAATCGGGAAAATAATAGCGAGGGGTGGGGAAACAGCCTATGGACAGGCGGCGGCTCAGGCAGTATATTGCGGAGGTTTACAACGTGGACGGGGAGTTCCCTTGGGAGGACTCGGAGCATATGGTGTTCCGGCACAGAGGAAACCGCAAGTGGTTTGCCTTGATTTTGGATGCCCCCAAGCGCAGTTTGGGGCTGCAGGAGGAGGGCAGGCTGGACGTCCTGAATGTAAAATGCGGCCCGGTACTCAGCGGCACTTTGCGGGGGGAGCCGGGCATCTTTCCCGCTTATCATATGAATAAAAGCCACTGGGTTTCTATCGCCCTGGATGGAAGCGCCGATGAGGCAAAGCTGAAGCTTTTGCTGGATACCAGCTTTGATTTAACCGCCCCAAAGCCAAAAAAACAACAAAAAGCATCGAAAAAGGGGGAAGATCCCCATGGATTTTGAAAAGCTGCGTCAAATTCAAAACGAGACCGAACAGGTACAGAAGCTGTACGAGATGTTCTGCGAGGATACCCGCCTTACCCATTCCAAGGCGGCGCAGGTGGAGTTTATCACCACTGTAAAATACATAGAAAAATACCTGCAGCCCAAAGCGCGGATTTTGGACCTGGGCGCCGGCACGGGGCGGTACAGCCTGTATTTTGCCGCTAAAGGCCATGACGTAAGCGCAGTGGAGCTTTCTCCAAACAACGTGGAAATCTTTCGGGAAAAGATAGACCCCGCCCATCCGGTGGATTTAAGGCAGGGCAGCGCCATAGACCTTTCCTGCTATCCGGACGAAAGCTTTGACGCAGTGCTGGTGTTCGGGCCTTTGTATCATCTCCACAACGAGCAGGACCGTCAGCGGTGCATTGCCGAGGCCAAGCGGGTGTGTAAGCCGGACGGCACTCTCTTTTTCGCCTTGATCTCCAATGATATGGTGATTCTTACTGAGTTTAGCTATGATCAGAGCTATTTTTCGGGCAGCATCTACGATCATGACACTTTTCATGTAGAGGACTTCCCTTTTGTGTTTTTCACGGTATCGCAGTGCCGGGAGATGCTGCAAAAGGGCGGCGTTACCCTTCTGCGGGAGGTTGCGGCGGACGGTATGAGCGAGATGCTGGCGGATAAAATCAACGCCTTGGACGACCAAAGCTACAGCCAGTACCTGAAGTTCCATTTTTATTGCTGTGAAAAGCCGGAGCTTTTGGGCTACAGCAATCATCTGCTGTTTGTGTGTAAAAAGTAGCGCTATTGCAAAATTGGGCGGCCAAAACAACCGTTCAAGCCCACCCTGCGGGCGCGTACCCTAAGCTTTGAAAAAATTAACTGCCTGGGAATATGCCCTAAAAAGCACATTCCCAGGCAGTTAGCTTTCTCTTTATAGAAGCCTTTGTAGCAGCCTCCGGACATCCCGCCGGCAGGACGTCCCACCAAAAAATTAAAGCATGGAAAGCAGCTGCTCTTTGGGCACCACGCCAACCGACCTTGCAGCCTCCTCACCATTTTGGAACACTACCACAGTAGGAATGCTCATCACCCCAAACCGGGAGGCCAGCCCGCTCTGCTCGTCCACATTTACCTTGCCAACAGCCACATCGCCGGTTTGCTCCTCCGCCAGCTGGTCAATTACTGGGGAGAGCATCCGGCAGGGGGCGCACCAGCTTGCCCAAAAGTCCACCAGAACGGTTTTATTCTCTGAAAGTACCTGCTCAAAATTTTCGTCAGTTAAAGTAATTACTGCCATTTCTCTCGCTCCTTTTTCAAATAAAAATCTTAATCTTAGTATGACATAACTGCCGCTTATTTATCCCCGGCCACTTTTTTATCGCCTGTTTTTTGGTACTGTACAACCGCTCCAACCGCATTTCCGATCAGCCCGGCTATAGCAAGCCCACCTGCAGCGTAAAGCACCGTCAGGCTGAAGTCCCGCTTCAAAAAGAGCTCTGCTCCCATCACCAGCAAACAGACCAACGCGATGGCCAGGCAGACCATCCGGAAAATCCAAAGCTTACTCATAAAAACCACCCCTTTTCAACACCGTTACAGTACAATCCTCTGGTCGCAGTATTCGCAGATATACATCCCGCCGCTTTCCTTAAAGGTTTTAGGCAGATAGTGCTCATGGTTGGTAATGCACCGGGAGTTGGTACACTTTACCCCCGGCAGGCTTTTAGGAGGCGGGCCGGGATTTTCATACGGGCTTTCCATCAGCAGGGTGATCAGCGCCATCCGGGCAAACATGCCGCACTTTGCCTGGTCAAAATATTTGGCTCGGGGGTCAAAATCCACCTCGTTTTCAATTTCGTCCACCCGGGGCAGGGGGTGTAGCACTACCAAATCCTTTTGAGCCCGCTGCATTTTTGCCTTATCCAGGACGTAAACGTTCCGTTGGCTCTCATACTCCTGGGGGGAGGCAAACCGCTCCCGCTGAATCCGGGTCATATACAGTACATCCAGCTGGGGGATCGCCTCCTCCAGCGAGAACACCTCTCTATACGGGCAGCCCTGGGCGTCCATGACGTCCTTAATATAACTGGGAACCGAAAGCTCCGGGGTGGAAATCAGGATAAACCGGTTGGAAAACTGGCTTAAAGCTTTTATTAAAGAGTGGACCGTTCTGCCGTTTTTCAAATCTCCGCACAGCCCCACGGTAAGGCTCGTCAAGGTACCTTTTTCCTTCATCAGGGTAACCAGATCCGTCAGGGTTTGGGTAGGGTGCAGGTGTCCGCCGTCCCCTGCGTTTATGACTGGACAGCCGGAATACAGTGAGGCGGCCTTTGCCGCGCCCTCCAGGGAATTTCGAATCACCAGCAGGTCAGAGTAGCCGCTTACAATCCGCACCGTATCCTTCAGGCTTTCCCCCTTGGCCACAGAGCTGTTCAGGGGATTATCAAAGCCGATATAGGAGCCGCCCAGCCTGCAGATTGCGGCCTGAAAGGACATTTGCGTTCTGGTAGAGGGCTCGTAGAACAGGGTTGCCATCAACCGTCCTCTGCAGGCGTCCCGGTAGTCAGCCGGATGGTCCATCATCTCCTGGGCCAGCTGGATAATCCGGTTCCAGTCCTGCAGGGAAAAGTCGTTAAGATCAATCAAATGCCTGGCGTTCATAGCATTCCCCCGATTCAAAGCAGTCAATATGGCGAACAGACAAACAAACTCTTTCAGACATTGTAACATAAAAGAACAGAAAGCTCAACCGGAAAACGGAAATAATTCCGCAGTATTTTGATAAGGGCGAACGCAAACAGAAATGCAAACGGGGCTTCTCGACCAAGCGGGAGGCTCTTGCGTGGGAACAGGAGTTCCTTTTGCAGAAGCAGGCCGATGTGAACATGACCTTCGAGAGCTTTGTGGAGCTATACGAGAAGGATGTCAGGTCCAAGCTCAAGGGAAGCATCTGGTGCGCGAAGGAGAGCATTATCCGCCTCAAAATTCTGCCGTATTTCGGGAAGGGGCAGCTGTGCGAGATCACGCCCAAGGACGTGAACGACTGGCAGAACGATCTGAACAGGAACAAAGACCGCCTTGTGTGGGAGTTGGAGGAAGTGGAAGCCGAGATATAGGCTGAACCGCCTAACCCTGTTTTGGAGGCGGTAGCTATGGCGGTGTCGTCCGATAGACCGGAATGGCTGGGTACGGCGTCAGACCTGATTGCCCTGACGGGGCTGGACATGAAGCCGAACACCCTGACGCTTCGGCTGAATGTCAAT
>CATJLA010000115.1 GCA_949741215.1 uncultured Oscillospiraceae bacterium | reverse complement strand
GCTGGAAAGTGTGCTGGATCTTTCTTTGGCAGGGTATTTTTTAAAACGGAAGGATTTTTCCGAAAAGGCCGGCGAGCTGCTTCGGGTGTGGTTTTTGGATGAAAAAACCCGGATGAATCCTCATTTGGAATACGCTCAGGCGATTCGGGGCATTTGTGAGGGGAGAGGTATCGGGATTATTGATACCCATACCATGATCCGGGTGCCCCACGCCTGCTGCCTGCTGGAGCAGTGCTCCTCCTGCCAAGCAACGGTGGACGGGGTACGGCAGTGGTTTGCCCAGTTCCTTACCTGGTTGCTGGAAAGCGAAAAGGGCCAAGCGGAGCGGCACCACGGCAATAACCACAGTACCTGGTATCTGGTGCAGACCATTACTTACAGCCTGTTTACCCGCCAGCCGGAGCTGGCTAAAAGGGAAATTGAGTTTTACAAAACCCACATCCTGCCCCGGCAGATTGCCCCGGACGGCAGCCAGACCGATGAGCTGACCCGTACCAATTCCTTTACCTACAGCCTGTTCCACCTCAACGCTTTTGCGGCAATTTGTGAGTTGGGAGCGGCCTTGGGGATGGATCTATGGCGGTATGAGGCAGAGGGTGGGCAGTCTGTTACCAAAATGATTGAATTTTTGCTGCCTTACCTGCAAAACCCGGAGCAGTGGCGCTGGCAGCAGATCCATCCTGAGATTGACTGGGCGAATTATGGGTTGCTGATGGCGGCCCGGCGGCTTGACATACCGGAGCTTTCCGACTGGGTGCAGAAGGTGATCAAGCGGCAGTCTGTCCTGCAGGAGTGCACGCCTTTGGGGCCTATGGCGTTGCTGTAGCTTTTGTGGGACGTCCTGCAGGTTTTATATTTAAGCGCTTTAAGGGCAGTTAGAGAACTGTTTGCGCAAGAGGATGAAGGAGAGTGCGGCAATATGGCAAAAAAGACAGGCAGCTGGCGGCAGTCTATGGTGTCCTTTACCGGTAAGCTGCGGGTAAGAATGTATGAGCAGGTGTTCCCGCTGGAGGGTTGGACCATTACTCCGGCTTGTTACAGCGCTCCCGGCAAAACGGAGCGTACCGGCGAGCCAAAGCCCATTCAGATCGGGGAGAGCTGGTTTGAGCAGACCGCTTATTTCGAGAACCGGTTTGCCGTTCCCCCGGAGTTTAACGGCAGGCCGGTGTGGCTGCGGTTTGTAAACCAGGGGGAAAGCCTTTTGTACCGGGACGGCATCCCTGTAACCGGGCTGGACCCCAACCGTTCCCTTTGCTTTTTAGGGGAGGGGAAATGCCAGCGGGTGGAGATTTCGGTGGAATCCACCATCCGGTGGCAGAACTTTGCCCATGCAGGGCAAACCGGCAGAGATTATGGCTTTCAGGTATTCAGCGACGCCGCTTTGGTTACTATAAATGAGGATCTCCGGTACTGTGCCGCGGCAGGCGAGGCCCTGGCAGAGGTTTTGGCCCAAACCGGCAGCCCCTGGGCGGAGCAGCTTTTAACCGAGCTGCGGGTGCGGGTAAAGCCCGATGACCTGCCGGATGCGCTTGCGTCCCAGGCAAAGGAAGCGCGCGCCTGGCTGACGGAACAGCTGGACGCCAGCCGTAATGCCAAAGGGGAGTTCGGACGTATTTTTGCGGTGGGACATTCCCACCTGGACCTGGCCTACCTGTGGCCCGCCAGAGAAACCGTGCGCAAATGCGGGCGGACCTTTTCCAATATGCTGGGGCTGATGGAACGGTACCCGGAGTACTGCTTCTCCCAAAGCCAGGGGTATTTATATGACGCTGCCCGGGAATTTCACCCTTCTTTATATGAAAAAGTGAAAAACTATGCCGCCAGGAACCGCTGGGAGCCGGTGGGGGGCATGTATGTGGAGCCGGACGGAAATCTGCCGGACGGGGAGTCCTTTATCCGGCAGTTTGTGTATGGGCAGGAGATTTTTCGCCGGGAATTTGGACAGAACGCCACGGTGGGCTGGCTGCCGGATACCTTTGGGCAGTCGGCCATTCTGCCGCAGATTTTTAGGGGCTGCGGGGTGGATTCCTTTTACAGCGCCAAGCTGCGGGGCAACGAGTACGCGCCTTTTCCCTACAGTACCTACTGGTGGGAGGGGATTGACGGCAGCCGCCTGCTGGCGGTGCTGGACCCTTATGAGAATTATCACGGTGAGATGACCTTTGCCGAACTGCAGAAGGGCCAGAAAAATCTGCGGGAGCAGCGGGAACAGTTCCCCCAAACCCCGGCGGAAAGCATGTACTGCTTCGGCTATGGGGACGGAGGCGGAGGCGCCACTGAGGAAATGCTGTTAAAGCAGCAGGTTTTTGACGCTGTGCCCGGGCTCCCCCATGTGGAAAATAAAACGGCCGGGGAGTTCTTTGCCTTTGTGAAAGCACAGGGAGAGGGACTGCCTGTGTGGTACGGGGAACAGTATTTTGACCAGCATCAGGGTACGTTGACCTCTCATGCGCTGTTGAAGCGGCTGAACCGGCTGGGGGAACGAGCGCTGCGGGAGGCGGAGTTCTTTGTGGCCTTGAGCGGCGGAGCAAAACAGAGCAAGCCTGAGCTGGATCAGCTTTGGAAAACGCTGCTGTTCAACCAGTTCCATGACATTCTGCCGGGGAGCTGCCTGCAAAGCGTGTTTGAGCAGGCAGCAGAGGAAAACCGGCAGGTGATCAAAAAGGCGGAAAGCCTGCAGGACCGTTGTGCCAAGCAGCTGTTTGTGCCGGAAAATGGCTGCTTCACAGTGGTAAATACCCTCTCCTTTGCCCGGGACGAGCTGGTGCGGGTGCCTGGGGAGCAGCTGGCGGCCCAGGGAATTTTGCCGGAAAGCGAACTTACTATAACCGACCTTTCCACCGGAGAAGCCTGCCCTATCCAGCGCTTTGGGGACGGAAGCGCCGCCTTTTTGTCCAAGGCGCTTCCCGCTGCAGGCTGGCGGGTTTACCAGGCGGCAAAGGGAAAGGCGCAGAGCCTTGGGACGTCCATAGGGCGGGAGGAGAAAGACTGCTTTGTGCTGGAAAATGAGCTGCTGCAGGTAACTGTCAGCAAGGGCGCCGGAGAGCTGACCAGCCTGCTTTGGAAGGAGAAAGGCCGGGAGCTGCTGGCCGCCTCCGGGAACCGTTTGACATTGTATGAGCAGCTTTACGAGAACTATGACGCTTGGAATCTTCATCCCCAAACCCTGGAGCACCCGGCGGCAGCAGAAACAGAAACAACGGTTGCCCTTGGGGAAAACGGCTGGTTAGAGGGGAGAATCCGGGTGGAAAAGAGGTTTTCCCGTTCCCGGATTACCCAGGAAATTGTGCTGCGGGCCCACAGCGGCCGGGTAGAATTTGTTACTGAGGCAGACTGGCAGGAAACCGGCAGGTTGCTGCGTGCGGAGTTTGATACGGATATCTTTTCTCCAAAGGCGCAGTATGATCTTTCCTACGGCAATATGGAGCGCTCTACCCGGAGCAATACGTCCCTGGAGCGCAGCCAAATTGAGGTGGCTGCCCATAAATGGGTGGATTTCAGCGACGGCGGATGCGGCTTGGCTTTGCTTTCAGACTGCAAATATGGCTACAGCGTCAAGGGCGGAAAAATGACGGTGACTCTGCTTAAATCCTCCAAATACCCGGACCCCCAGTGCGACAAAGGCTTGCACCGCTTTACGTATGCTCTGTACCCCCATACCGGAGATTTTAAGGCTGGCGGGGGGGACAGAGAGGGGCTTTCCTTGAATGCGCCTGCTTTGATTTTTGCGGGAAAAGCGGCGGAAAACAGCTGTTCTGCCCTGAATATTTCGGAAAAATCGGTGCTTTCAGGGGCAATTAAGCCGGCGGAGGACGGAAACGGTGTCATTTTACGGCTGTATGAAAACCATGGCCAGGCTTTAGGGACGTCAGTGGATTTGGGGCTGCCGTTTACTCGGGTTTTCCTTTGCGATATGCTGGAAAACCCCTTGCAGGAGCTTCAGGCAGAAAATGGAAGCATCCGGCTGCAGTTTCGTCCTTATGAAATTAAAACGGTACGGCTTGCCGGGAAATAGCCTGAGGCCAATGGGCGCTGTGACGTCCCGGAAAAAATGCCCCGGCGGATAGGAAAAAACAGGCGGTTTTGCTTTTAGGACGGCACTGCCGCCTGATAGTTTTCCGGGTTTTTCAAAGGCTTTTGCCTGTTGGTGAAAATTCAAAAAAATTCTGGAATAAAATCCTCCCACATACAAATAATAGGGGTAAGCCAAATTAGCTGCTTTGCCAAAACAGGCAGAGAATGGAGATAGAATAAAACAGGGAGGATGTTTGGAATATGAAAGCCACAGGAATTGTTAGAAGAATTGATGATTTGGGAAGGGTAGTAATCCCCAAGGAAATCCGCAGAACCATGCGGATCCGTGAGGGAGACCCTTTGGAAATTTACACCGATAACGACGGCGAAGTGATCTTCAAAAAATATTCCCCTATTGGGGAGCTGGCCTCCTTTGCGGGGCAGTATGCGGATGTACTGAGTAAAACCAGCGGTTACCCGGTGGTAGTGTGCGACAGGGACCATGTTGTTACTGTAGCGGGCGCCCCCAAAAAGGAACTGCTGGAGCGCCGGGTTTCCCCCATGCTGGAGGAGCTGATGCAGCAGCGCAAGCCTTTTCTCTTTGAATCTCAGGATCAAAACAAGCTGAACCCGGTGGAGGGAATCGACCGGTATGCGCTGGCCCAGTCGCCCATTGTGGCCTCGGGGGATGTGTATGGCTCTATTATGTTCCTCTCCGACGAGAAAAATGAGCTGTTGGGGGAGAGCGATGCTAAGCTGATCCAGACTGCCGCGGCATTTTTGGGGAAGCAGATGGAGGAGTAAAAAGCCGCGGCGCGGCATAGGCTTTTTGACCGGCAGTTCCAACAACCGCCCTGAGATTCCTTAGGGGAAAACCAAAGAAAAAACATGGTTCATCCCAAAAGCAGGCAATTCCTATTTGGCTGCAGCATGAAAAAAGGTGTTTTTGGGCGGTTTTTGCGGGAAAAACCAAACTTTTTTCAAAAATCACTTGCATTTCCCCCAAAAGTATGGTAAATTAAGTACAGTAAATATTGACAGAAAGGAAAGAGTGGGCAGGTCCCGCTCTTTCTTTTATGTTAAAGGCAATTGGTTCGCCATAGCTTTTTGCGGGACATCGCTGCCCTGGGGGCAAACCCGGCCTAAGCCCAGGTTTGCCCCCAGCGGGGTGCCATACCCCAAAAGCCCGGCGGATACTGCAGCTAAAAAAGAAATGGAGCACAAGTATGGCGGAAAAAAAGAAAAACACCGTGGCGGTGGTTACAGAGCTTGCACAGCCTGTGGCCGACGCACAGAATGTAACCTTGTGGGATGTCCGGTATGAAAAGGAGGGGGACTCCTGGTATCTGCGGATCTTCCTGGATAAGGAAGGGGGCGTTACCATCAACGACTGTGAGGCGGTGAGCCGGAAGCTCAGCGACCTGTTGGACGAGGCGGACCCTATCCCCCAAAGCTATATTTTGGAGGTATCCTCCCCCGGGGTGGAAAGGGATTTGGTAAAACCCTGGCACTTTGCCCGGTTTATTGGCAGCATGATTACAGTGCGGCTGATACGTCCGGTAGAAGGTGTGCGGGATTTTGCCGGCCGGCTGACCGCCTTTGAGGACGGGCAGCTTACCCTGCTGCTGGAGGACGACCTGGAGATGACCGTAACCTTAAAGGAAACGGCTTTTGTTCGCCTGCAGGATGATTTTGACATGAATGGGCTGCAGGACGACTGATTTTGACAAAATGATTACCCTGAAGAAAGGACTGGTTATAAAAATGAATAGGGAGCTGTTGGATGTGCTGCATCTGCTGGAGCAGGAGAAGGGCATCCCTTACACTTACATGGTGGAGAAGATTAAGGAGGGCATCAAAAAGGCGGTGGAAAACGACTACCGGGATGCCGAGGTAGTGGTGGATATTAACGACGTTACCGGCGAGATGACTGTATGCCTGCGCAAGGATGTGGTGGATGAGGTGTATGACCCGGTGGTGGAGGTTTTGTATGAGGACGCCCTGCGTTACAGCACCTCCGCAGTGCTGGGAGGCAAGGTGGATGTGCCTATCGACGTAAAGGAGCTGCGGCGGATTTCGGCACTGAATGCCAAGAACATCATTCGCCAGGGTATTCGGGACGCTGAGCGGGATTATTTGTACAATCAGCTGAAAAAGTATAAGGATGAAATTGTAACCACTACCGTGACGAGAGTGGATCCTGAAAACGATGACGCTACGATTGAAATCGGCAATATTGAGGTGACCTTGCCCAAGCGGGAGCAGCTGCCTACCGAAACCTTGAAGGAGCTGGACCGTATTCGGGTATATGTGGTAAATGTGTTTGGCCCCGGTGCACCGGATAATCGCCCTAAAAGTGAACGGCCCAAGTCCTCCCGGCAGCCTAAGGTGATGATTTCCCGTACGCACCCCGGCCTGGTAAAGCGGCTGTTTGAGATGGAAGTGCCTGAAATCTATGACGGCACGGTAGAAATCCGGGGAATTTCCCGGGAGGCAGGCTACCGTACCAAGCTGGCGGTTTACAGTAAGGACCCTGATGTGGACCCGGTGGGCGCCTGTATCGGTATGGACGGCGGCCGGGTAAAGAACATTGTTAAGGAGCTGGGGGGCGAAAAGATCGAGGTTGTTCGCTTTAGTGAGGACCCGGCAGAGTTTATCAAGGCTGCGCTTTCCCCTGCCACGGTAGTTTCGGTTACCTTAGACCCCGAGGGGGCCAAGAGCTGCCAGGTGGTGGTGCCGGATAATCAGCTTTCCCTGGCCATTGGCAACAAGGGGCAGAGCGCCAAGCTGGCCGCCAAATTAACCGGCTGGAAAATCGATATCAAGCCGGAAAGCAGTATGGACGCCGTTGCGTCGGCGAGTGCTGTCACGTCAGAAAGTGCCGTTGCGCCGGTAAATGCTGTTTCGTCTGACGAAGCGGAAAAATAAGCCTGGCGCTCCTCTAAAAGCGTTGTGATACGGGGGCGCAGGCATGTCATAAAGAAAAAACAGGTCCGGCAGAGGTTTTCCCTCCGGATATGGGAAAGGAGAATGGAGATGCAGCCAAAGCGAGTACCGGTGCGGATGTGTACCGGCTGCGGCGAACAAAAACCAAAGCGGGAGATGGTCCGGGTGGTAAAAAGCCCGGAGGGGGAAATTTCAATTGACCTGACCGGGAAAAAGTCCGGCAGGGGGGCGTATGTATGCCGGAGCCTGGAGTGCCTGAAAAAGGCCCGGAAGGCCAGAAGGCTGGAACGTGCCTTCTCCTGCCAGATTCCGGATGAGGTGTACGACAGGATGGAGGAGGAGCTTGCCAAAGGTGAATGAGCGCAGAGCGGGGGAGCTTTCCCCCTTACAAAAGCGGCTGCTTACCCATCTTTCTTTGACAAAGCGGGCGGCAAAGCTGGTGCTGGGCTTTGACCCGGTGAAGGACGCCGTTTTGAAGGGAAAGCTGGAAAGGGTATATTTGGCTCAGGATCTTTCTCCCAAAAGCGAGAAAGAAGTGCAATGGTTCTGTAAGGAGCTGGAAATACCGGTGCAGAAGCTCCCCCTTTTGATGGATGAGCTTTGGTACCAGGTAGGTAAGCGCAGCGGCATTTTAGGAGTGACCGACCCCGGGCTGGAGCAGAAGCTCTTTAAGCTGGTCCAGCTTGTGGAACAACCGGCCGAAGACGAGGGAGAACATATCGGCAGACCAAAAAGGAGTGTTGCGGATGGTTAATAAATACAGAGTGCATGAGGTGGCAAAGGATATGGGCGTTTCCAGCAATGACGTGCTGGCGCTTTTGAAGAAGTATTTTCATGTGGAAGATTATAAGCACATGACTGCCTTGAATGAGAAGGAGCTGGACCTGATTTTTACCTACTATACCAAGGAACGTCAGGTGGCAAGCCTGGAAGAGCTGGATGCCCAGCGGGAGGCCCGGCGGCAGGCGGCTCAGAAGCGGGTGAAAAAGCCCAAAGGTAAAAAGGAGGAGGCTTCCGCTGAGGAGACGGCAGCCAAGGAAGCCAAGACGGAAGCCCCGGCAGTTGCTCCGGCGGAAAAAGAAGCAGCTGGAGTGACAGCCCCAAATCCGGGGGCCCTACAGCAGCCGGAAAGTGCTGCAAAAGCTGTTGAGCCTGCTTCTTCCGGGACGCCGAAGCCGAAGGCTGCCGGCCAAGCACCGGCTGCGCCAAAAGCGGAGGAACCCAAAGAGGCAGTTTCGTCCCAAAAGGAGGCCCCGGCGGCGGCTATAACCGAAAAGACAAAAGATGAGGGTGTTACGGTGACAATAAGCAAAGAGCAGTCCGGGCAGGACAACAAAACCCAGGAGAATAAGGAGACGAAACAGGAGCAGACTGCGGCAAAAGTTCCTGCTCCCGCGCCTGAGGTGCAGGAGAACCGGGCAACCGGCGGCGCACCGGCAGCAGGTATGAGCCAGTACAACCGTACGGGAGGCAATCGGCCCCAGGGTGGCCAAGGAGGAGCCAGAGGCTTCTCGGAGGGCGGACGTCCTAACAACAACGGGGCGCGCCCTGGGCAGAGCCAGGCCCCTGGCGCACAAAGCGCAGGCACTGCTCAAGGTGGGCAGAACAGCCGCTTTGACAGAAACCGTTCTCAGGGTGCACAGGGCGGCCAAGGGGGAGCCAGAGGCTTCTCGGACAACGGACGTCCCAACAACAACGGCCCTCGCCCTGGAGGACAAAACCAGGGTCAGGGAGGCAATCGCTTCGGGGATCGTCCTTTCAACAGCAATAACAGTCGTCCTGGCGGGCAAAGTCAGGGTCAGGGGGGCTTCCAGAACAGGAACAACAATAACAATGGCGGAAGGTTTGCCGGGCAGGACAATCGCCAGCCCCGCAATGACCGTGCTTCTGCACCGTTTAAGGCGCCCAGGCCTGCGGTTCCGGCGTCCAATAAGCCTCAGCGCACGGTTTCCACTATTGACGAGCAGAGCGGTATTCGTCATGTGGATATGCGGGCGGCCCATGTGGACCTGGATAAATACAACGAGCGTTATGAAACCATTGCTCCCGGCAATGTAAAGGATAACGTGGCAAAGAAGCAGAAGATTAACCAAAAGTCTGCCCGCAGGGGCAAGCCCGCCAAGTCCCGCGCGGAGCAGGAGGCTGAAAAGATGCGCCGCCTGGAGCTGGAGCGCCAGAGACGCCAGAAGCTGGAAATTACCATTCCGGAGGAGATTGCCGTAAGCGAGCTGGCCGCCCGCCTGAAGGTGCAGGTGGCGGAGATTGTAAAGCGTTTGATGATGGCTGGTGTTATGGCCAGCGCCAGCGACGTGATCGACTACGATACTGCAGCGCTTGTTGCCATGGAAATTGGCGCAAAGGTAGAGCGGGAGGTTATTGTTACCATTGAGGACCGGCTGATCGACGTTTCCGAAGACGACAGCGACGATCTGGTGGAGCGTCCGCCGGTAGTTGTGGTTATGGGCCATGTTGACCACGGCAAAACCTCTTTGCTGGATGCTATCCGCAATGCCAACGTTACCTCTACCGAGGCCGGCGGCATTACCCAGCATATCGGCGCCTATCAGGTTGTGATTAAGGGCAAGCCTATCACTTTTCTGGATACCCCCGGCCATGAGGCGTTTACCGCCATGCGGGCCAGAGGCGCTCAAGTTACTGATATCGCCATCCTGGTGGTTGCGGCGGACGACGGCATTATGCCCCAGACGGTGGAGGCCATTAACCATGCCAAGGCGGCAAATGTCTCTATTATCGTAGCGATTAACAAGATGGATAAGCCGGATGCCAATGCCGAAAAGGTAAAGGAAGAGCTTACCAAGTACGAGCTTGTTCCTGAGGAATGGGGCGGCGATGTGATCTGTGTCCCTGTTTCGGCAAAAAGCGGCCAGAATATTGACACTTTGCTGGAAACTGTCCAGCTGGTGGCCGACATTAAGGAGCTGAAAGCCAATCCTAACCGTCAGGCCAAGGGTACTGTTATTGAAGCCCGGCTGGATAAAGGCCGCGGCCCTGTTGCCACTTTGTTGGTACAAAACGGCACCATGCATACCGGCGACGTCGTGATCGCGGGTACTTCTGTGGGCCGTGTCCGTGTCATGCTGGATGACAAGGGCAGCCGTGTTAGCGAGGCAGGCCCCTCTACCCCTGTGGAAATCACCGGTTTGGCAGAGGCCCCCAGCGCTGGAGACGTCTTTAACGTGGTAGAAGACGAGAGATTGGCCCGGGAACTGGTGGAGCAGCGCCGTCATGAGGCAAAAGAGGAGCTGTTCCAGTCTTATCAGAAGGTTACGCTGGATAACCTGTTCTCCCAGATTGAAAGCGGTTCGGTGAAGGAGCTGCCGGTTATTGTAAAGGCAGACGTACAGGGCTCGGTGGAGGCGGTGCGCCAAAGCCTGGAGAAGCTCAGCAACCCGGAGGTTCGGGTACGGGTGATCCATGGGGCTGTGGGCGCTGTCAATGAGTCGGACATCATGCTGGCTTCGGCCTCCAACGCCATTATTGTAGGCTTTAATGTTCGGCCCGACCCTGCCGCCCGGGATAACGCCGAGCGGGACGGTGTGGAGGTGCGGCTCTACCGGATTATTTACGATGCGATCGAGGAAATCAAGTCCGCCATGAAGGGTATGCTTGCCCCCAAAACCCGGGAGGTTGACCTGGGCCGCGCTGAGGTGCGCATGGTTTACAAAATCACCGGCGTGGGCATTGTGGCAGGCGGTTACGTCCTGGAGGGCAAAATTACCCGCAGCGCCAATATCCGCATTGTGCGGGACGGCATCATTATCGCCGACGACAAGCTGGATTCCCTGAAGCGGTTTAAGGACGATGTGAAGGAAGTGGCCTCCGGCTACGAATGCGGCATGAGCCTGACCAAATTTAACGATATTAAAGAGGGCGATATCTTCGAGGCTTATGAAATCGAGGAATACCGGGAAGACTAACAGGGAGACCTGAACGAACAAACCAGGCGGACCGGCCCTACCCTACCCGGCTGCTGCCTCCGGTTGCATTTTGGGACGTAACTGCAAAGGTATTTTTACAGGCTTTGCGGTGGTTCCCCGGCAATTTGAAGGTGGAGCTACGGGGAAAACCGGCCTCCCGCCCGGTTTTGGTTTTCCATCTGTCCGTTTGGCCGGTCCGGGCACGGAGCTTGGCGGGCGAAGCGGCGTTGTAGGAGGTATAACATGCCAAACTTTAAGATCAGCAGAACCTCGGAGGACATTAAACGGGAGCTTACCGACATTATGCGGGGATTAAAGGATCCACGGATTTCGGGGCTTTTAAGCATTGTAAAGCTGGAGCTTTCAGGAGATATGAGCTGCTGTAAAATTTATGTCAGTTCTTTGGAGGGAATGGAGAGTACCCGGCAGTCGGTTAAGGGGCTTACCAGTGCGGAGGGCTTTATCAAGCGGGAGCTGAGCCTCCGGCTGCGGTTGAGAAAAACCCCGGAACTTCGGTTTATCGCCGACGATTCCATTGAACAAAGCGCAAAAATCTCCCGGGTGTTAGAGGAGATATTGCCCCAGGAGCAGGAGAACAGCGGGGAGCAGTAACGTCCAGACAAAGAAAGGAGCGGATGGTTCATGAAACGTATTTCCATAAAAGAAGCGGCGGACCTGCTGCAGCAGTGGGATAAGCTGTTGATTTTGACCCATAGAAGCCCGGATGGGGATACCTTGGGCTCTGGCTTCGGCCTTTGGGCGGCATTGCGTCAGTTGGGCAAGCAGGCAAGAATCCTTTGCTCTGACCCGATTCCAAACGCTTTCCGCTACCTGACAGAGGAATATCAGGAGCAGGACTTTGTGCCGGAGCATGTAGTGGCGGTGGATATTGCCGACCCTAATTTGATGGGCAGCGGCCTGGAGCAATATCAGCAGCCGGGCCAGGTGGATTTGTGCATTGATCATCATCCCTCCAATACCGGCTATGCCAAAGCCCTGGTTTTAAGCGAGGAGGAGGCTGCCACCTGCCAGCTGGTTTACGAGCTGGTGCAAGTGTTGAGGGCTGAGATTACCCCTTATATCGCCAGTGCTCTTTATACCGGTATCGCTACAGACACTTTCTGCTTCCGTTTTTCCAACACTCAGCCCAAAAGCCACCGGATTGCCGCTGATTTGATAGAAAAGGGCGCGGATTTTTACAAAATTAACCGGCTGATGTTTGAATTGAAAACCCGGCAGCAGTTTGAGGCGGAGCAAAAGGTGCGGGATACACTGCAATTTGCCTGCGGCGGCCGGTTTGCCTCCCTGATAGTTACCCAGCAGCTTTTGGCGGAAACCGGGGCAAGCCTGGAGGGGATGGAGGGACTTCCCTCTATTCCCAGAAGCCTGGAGGGGGTAGAAGTCGGCGTCGTGCTCAAGGAAAAGGAGCCCGGTTTCTTCAAGGTTTCTGTTAGGACAGGAGAACATGCCGATGCCCCTGCCATCTGTAAAGCCTTTGGGGGCGGCGGGCATAAGCGGGCGGCAGGCTGTACCATCCGGGGGGATAAGGATACGGTACTGCAGCTTCTCATCGCAGAATGTGAGAAGGAGCTGGAAAGGAGCGCCTCTCAGCCATGAGGATCAGAAAAGCTGACCAAAACGAGATGATGGCTTTGTGGGGCAACAAAAACCCTGCTGCCGGCGGTTTCTTCTACCATATTTTGCAGGACGGCACTGCTGAATTTTGGGCTATTGAGCACAGAGGAGCGCTAATAGGCGAACTGTATGCCGTTTATAACCTGGAAGACAAGGACTTTGCCGATGGGAAACAAACTGTCTACCTCTGCGCCTTTCGGATACGCAAGGACTATCGCTGTCAGGGCTTGGGGACCCGATTGATGCTCCATGTGTTGGAGCATATAAAAGCCCAGGGTTACCGCCGCGTCACTATTGGCGTGGACGCCGGGGAAGAAGCTAATATTCGGTTATACCGCCGGCTGGGCTTTACCCAGAAAATTAAGGATTGTACCATAGATCCCTGCGATAGGGATGAGCAGATGCAGCCAAAGCCCTGCCCTCTCTTTTGGTTGCTTTATCAGGAGATATAATTTTTGAGAAAGGAGGCCCCGGATGAGCGAACAGCCGGAATACAACGGCATTCTGCCGGTAAACAAGCCTCAGGGCTTTACCTCCTTTGACGTGGTGGCCAAGCTGCGGGGTATCCTAAAGACCCGGAAAATTGGCCACGCCGGCACTTTGGACCCGATGGCTGAGGGGGTGCTGCCTGTCTTTTTAGGCCGGGCTACCAAAGCCTGCGACCTGCTGCCGGACCAGGATAAAACCTATACCGCCGGCTTCCGGTTGGGGGTGGTGAGCGACACCCAGGATGCCTGGGGCGATGTAACAGAAACCAGCGAGGCGCAGTTCGTCACCAAGCGGCAGGCAGAGGCGGCGCTAAAGGCCTTTGAAGGCCCCCAAACCCAGCTGCCGCCTATGTACTCAGCGGTTAAGGTGGGGGGCAAACGGCTTTACGACCTAGCCCGCCAAGGCATAGAAGTAGAGCGTCAGCCCCGGAAGATTATAGTTTATAGTATAAGATTACTTTCCTTTTTTGAACAGGAGCAGCAAGGAAGCATAGAGATTTCCTGCTCAAAAGGTACTTATATCCGCACCATCTGCCATGACTTGGGCCGGGCCTTGGGCTGCGGCGCCGTTATGACGTCTTTAACCAGAACCCGGGCGGCAGGCTTTTCCTTAAAGGATTGCTTCACTCTGGAGCAGATCCAGCAGCTGGCAGAACAAAACCAGGTGCAAAGCCATATTTTCCCTATCGGACGAGCCTTCGGCACGTTGCCTTCCGTGCGGCTCACTCACCGACAGTCCTGTCAGTTTTTAAACGGTGTACAATTGCCTTGGCAGGAATTAAGTGCCCCTGATTTTGACCAAACTTCCGGCCCTCTCCAGGTACTGGAGCAGGAAACCGGTGCTTTTTTAGGGATAGCAGAAAAGACAATCAAGGAAGAAAAGCGAATGCTTCGGATGAAAAAGCTGTTTACCCTTACCCTTCCGGACTAAGGGCGTTTGGCGGCTTCCACAGAATCAAAGGAGCGAAGAACCCATGTTAATGGTAAAAGACCTCAAGGATTTCCCCCAGCAGCAGCCGGCGGCGGTGGCAGTAGGCTATTTTGACGGCGTGCATCTGGGGCATCAGCAGGTAATTCGATCGGCGGCGTCCTTTCGGCCTAGGCTTTGCCCTTGTGTGTTCACCTTCTCCCAAATGGGGGAGGTAAGCAAGGGCGCACAGATTTTATCCGACCGGCTTAAACTTTCGGAGCTGGAGCGGATGGGGATAGCCAAGCTGTTTGCTCCCGACTTCCAGTCTATGCGCGGAATGGAGCCGGAGCAGTTCGTCCTGGAGGTGCTGTTGGGGCAATTGCAGGCCAAGGTGCTTTGCTGTGGGGAGGATTACCGCTTTGGCAAAGGGGCGGTGGGTGACGTCCCGCTTCTTCGGCGCTTGTGCGAGCCTCGGGGAGTGCAGGTGCTGGCGGCAAAGGAGGTGGAGTGGCACGGCAGGCGGATCAGCTCCTCTCAAATTCGGGAACAGCTTGCCGCCGGGCAGATGCCGGAAGTTCTGGAGCAGCTGGGCCGCCCCTACGCCATTGATTTTGAGGTAACCTATGGCCGCCAGCTGGGGCGGGAGCTGAACTTCCCCACCATTAACCAGCCCTACCCCAAAAGCTACTGTGTCCCTCGTTTTGGGGTATACGCCACCCTTTCTCTGGCAGAGGGGGAGCTGTACCCCTCGGTTACCAATGTGGGGGTAAAACCCACTGTGGGCAGTGACGGTGTGCTGGCCGAAACCTACCTTATCGGCTGCCACAAAAACCTGTACGGACGCCGTGTGCCGGTGTTTTTCCTTGAATTTATCCGCCCCGAGCAGCGTTTTTCCTCTATCGACGAGCTGCAGGCCCACATCCGTGCGGACACCCTGAAAGCGGCGGAAATCGGGGCCCGGTGGCTTGGGCAGAACCTTTGGTTCGGAGAATTCTGCGGTGTTAAACAGGAGGGAAACAGGCCATGATTCAAAATTTTTCGGACTTCTGTGCAGCTCTGGAGCAATGCGGCTTTTCCATGGGCGGCGGCAATGCCAAGGGCATTTATGCGGTTATTCCTTATAGCTGGGAGAATCAGGACGCAGTCCAGTCCCCTATAAAATGGCATACCGGAAACCCGGAAACCGACCCCTGGGAGTGGCGGATGCGTGTGCTGGAGGAACGGCAGGATATTGCTTATAGCAAGGTGTTTTTTCGGGCCAGCGGGTTTATTACAGGGGAGTGGTACCCTTATTTTTACGCAGTTCGCAGGCGGGGGCAGACCTTCGAGGAGGCCTATGAAAGCGGCGCAGTCAGCCACACGGCCAAACGCATTTATGACGTGGCTGCCGGCGGGGAGGTTGCCTTGCATGACCTTAAGCGCTTGGGCGGCTTTACCCGGGAAGAGAACCCCCGGTTTGAGCGCGCCCTCACCGAGCTGCAAATGGGCCTGTTCCTCACCATGAGCGGCAGAACCCAAAAGCTGAATAAGCAGGGGGAACCGTATGGGTGGAACAGCACCGTTTTTACCACTGTGGAGGACTTTTGGCAAAAGCGGGGTGTCCCTCTGCCGGATTTGAACCCGGCGGAAAGCTTTGAAAGAATTCGGGAGCAGCTGCTCCGGCTCAACCCGGCGGCGGAAAATCGGAAAATCGAGAAGTTTATCCGGGGCTGACATCAAAAACAACTGGAATTTCAGCCCAAAATTCGAAAAAGTCCTGAAAAATCCTGCCTAAAACGCTTTACAATGGGTAAAATCTATGCTATAATTTTTAATCGGGTGTGCATCCCTTCTATTATTTAATAGGGACGCTGCCGATAAGCAGGTACCCGGTGCAGTGGATTCAAGCTCTGTGTGTTAACTTCATTTTTGGGGACGGCACTGCGAAGAGAGTTCACCAAGCCCTGCGCTGAGACCTTGCAATATTTTGAAAGAGGTGTATTTCATGCTGCTGAAGGAAGAAAAGGCCGCAATTATTGAGGCCAACAGAATCAATGAGAAGGATACCGGTTCTCCGGAGGTGCAGATTGCTGTGCTGACCAGAAGAATCAATGACCTGACCGAGCACCTGAAGGTGAATAAAAAGGACCACCACTCTCGCAGAGGCCTTTTGAAGATGGTAGGCCACCGCCGCAACCTGCTCAACTACCTGCAGAAGAAGGATATTGAGCGGTACCGTGCGATTATCGCCAAGCTGGGGCTGCGTAAGTAATTGGATGACAGGAAGGGCAGGTGCTTTATTGCGCCTGCCTTTCGGTGTTTTCTAAAATCCTTTGTTTGGGCTGAAAATTCGCAAAAATCGGGTCGAAATTACCCCAAAACAAACGAATATGAATATAAAATCCCGGGATTTTTTCACAATTTAGCAGTGAATCGGGCAGCTAACCCGTAGGCAGAAGGCTCCTTGCGGGGCTTTGGCAAACCGGGTGTGCGGGACGTCACAAAAGCTTGTGGTTAGCTTACGGATTTATTGCTAAATGGAAGGACTCCCGGGGAAAGTGAATAGGGAGGTAAACTTATGTTGTTTGAAAATTTTAAGGTATTTGAAACAGAGCTGGCAGGACGGAAGATTTCCTTTGAAACCGGCAAAATGAGCGGACTGGCCAGCGCCTCGGTGCTGGTGCGCTATGGGGAAACCACTGTACTGTGTAACGTGACTGCGTCCAAAAAGCCCAGGGAGGGGATTGATTTCTTCCCTCTTTCGGTGGATTATGAGGAAAAGCTGTATGCTGTGGGCAAAATTCCCGGCTCCTTTTTGAAGAGAGAGGGGCGGCCTACCGAGAAGGCTATCCTCACCTCCCGCCTGGTGGACAGGCCCATTCGGCCGCTGTTCCCCAAGGATATGCGCAACGACTGTTCGGTAGTGATGACTGTTCTCTCGGTTGACCCGGACTGCGCGCCCGAGATTGCCGGTATGCTGGGCGTTTCCATGGCTCTTTCCATCTCGGATATCCCCTTTAACGGGCCGATTGCCGGCGTGAATGTGGGCTTGGTAGATGGCGAGATTATCATTAACCCTGATGCCGAGCAGCGCAAAAAAACGGACCTTAATTTGACGGTAGTGGGCACCGCCAGCAAGATTGTTATGGTGGAAGCCGGTGCAAACGAGGTGCCGGATGACGTGATGCTGGAGGCTATTGCAAAGGGCCAGGAGGAAAACCAGAAGATGGTTGCCTTTATCGCCGGCATTCAGGCGGAGATTGGAAAGCCGAAATTTACGTTCCAGTCCATGGAAGTGGATCACGACGCCTTTGAGGCAATTAAGGAATTTGCCATGGAGGACGTGAAGGAGGCCCTGGATACTGATGACAAGAACATCCGGGAAGCCCGCCTGGCGCCTATTGTGGAGGCGATCCACAATAAGTTTGACGAGCAGTACCCGGAACAAGGCGCTATGATTGACGAGTGTATCTACAAGCTGCAGAAGTTTATTGTGAGAAGATGGCTGCTGGATGAGGGCAAGCGAGTAGACGGCAGAAAGATGGACGAAATTCGTCCCCTGGCGGCAGAAGTTGGCCTGATTCCCCGGGTGCACGGCTCTGGCATGTTTACCAGAGGCCAGACCCAGGTTCTTACCATTGCAACCCTTGGCCCTGTCAGTGATTCCCAGATTCTGGACGGCATTGACGGAGAGGAATCCAAGCGGTATATGCACCAGTACAATTTCCCCTCCTATTCGGTGGGCGAAACCCGCCCCAGCAGAGGCCCCGGCCGGCGTGAAATTGGCCATGGCGCTTTGGCGGAACGGGCTTTGGAGCCTGTAATTCCCTCTGTGGAGGAATTCCCCTACGCGCTTCGTCTGGTATCCGAGGTGCTTTCCTCCAATGGTTCTACCTCCCAGGGATCTATCTGCGGTTCCACCTTGGCTTTGATGGACGCCGGTGTGCCTATCAAAGCGCCGGTTGCAGGTATCTCCTGCGGCCTGATTACCGAGGGTGACCGCTGGATGACTATGGTGGATATCCAGGGGCTGGAGGACTTCTTTGGCGACATGGACTTTAAGGTGGGCGGCACTAAAAAGGGTATTACCGCTATCCAAGTGGATATTAAAATTGACGGTTTGACCTTGGACATTATCAAGGAGGCCTTTGAAAAGACCAGAAAAGCCCGGTTCTACATTCTGGACGAAATTATGCTGAAGGCTATTCCTGAGCCGAGGACAGAGCTTTCTAAATATGCGCCCAAGATGCTCTCCCTGAAGATCAACACCGACAAGATCCGGGAGGTTATTGGCGCAGGCGGCAAGGTGATCCAAAAGATCTGCGCCGAGTGCGACGTGAAGATCGACATTGAGGAGGATGGTTCGGTATTCGTCTCTGCAATTGATATCGACAACGCCCGCCGGGCTGTGCAGATTATCAAGACCATTGCTATGGATCCTGAAGTGGGCGCTATTTACAAGGGCAAGGTAACCCGGCTGATGAACTTTGGCGCCTTTGTAGAGATTGCTCCTGGCAAGGAGGGCTTGGTGCATATCTCCAAGCTGGATAACAAGCGGGTGGAGAAGGTAGAGGATGTGGTAAATGTAGGCGATGAGGTGTTTGTAAAAGTCACTGAAATCGACCAGCAGGGCCGCATCAATCTTTCCCGCAAGGATGCCATGGCTGCTATGGGAGGCAACAATTAAGTATAATTATTGAGGTTAGATGTATATTTTCAAGATGATATAAAGAAGTTTATAAAAAGAGGAATTTTCTCACTATGCGAACAGAACAGGAAATGTATGGCCTGATTATAAATACGGCAAAAGAGGACGAGCGCATACGAGCAGTCTATATGAACGGTTCTCGAACCAATGTAAATGCTCCAAAGGATATTTTTCAGGATTACGATATCGTTTATGCTGTCACCGAAACCAAGCCGTTCTATGAGGACAAATCGTGGATAGATCGTTTCGGAGAGCGGCTTTATATGCAGTGTCCCGACGAGTGTGACAAATCCATGGGATTGGAAGTGGACTTTAAAAACTGCTATGGTTGGCTGATACAGTTTGCAGACGGTAATCGTCTTGACCTGCACGTTGAACCTTTGGATAAGCTTGATATTTTGGACGATAAACTATGTAGGATTTTACTT
>CATJLA010000114.1 GCA_949741215.1 uncultured Oscillospiraceae bacterium | reverse complement strand
GTTCATGCCACCACGAACGAGGTTCCTTTTGAGCGGCTGAAAAAGGAGGGGTTGAGCCCCCTCTCCCGTGAGTACATCATCGACAAGATCAATCTAAGGATATCCAGGGCGCAAATCTCTTTTTCCAGCTCATTGCCAGACGGTATGAGAAAACGTCCACCGTTTTTACCTTCAACAACACCTTCTCCCGGTGGAATGAGGTCTTTGCCGACGTCACCATTGCCTCCGCCATCCTGAACCGCGTTCTGCATCACTGTACTGTCATCAACATCAAAGGTGAGTCTTACCGCCTGAAGGAACGCAAGAAATTTATGCGCCAGAAACAGCAGATCTTGAACTCTCTATTTGAGCATGGAAACCCTTAATTTTGTTGCCCACCCCCGCCGAAAACTACATAATTTCTTCGGCGTTTTCTTTCAATTTCACATTGGCGTTGACAGCCGGAGTCTATCCGCTATTCTGCAACGGCAAAATCGCTGGCGGCATTGGTGTTGGCTCCGCGTTTGACGAACTGACGAAGTAATAGCGGTTTGGTTCAAGGACATGACCTGCACAGGCTGGGTCATGCCCTTGGTTTTATTTGACGGCGGAGTGTGGAACACCTTTTTGTAATCACGGATAAACTGTGAAACGCTTTCATAACCGACCTCCGCAGAGGCATCTGTGACGCTTGCGTTTTGTCCAGCATCAGTTGTCTGGCCTCATGCAGAGGCCCCATACCAACCACACTTTTGAATTTCTGGTGAAACGCTGAAACACTCATATTTTTTCGCGCAGCCAATTCCTCAACCGTGAAAACTTCTTTGTAATTTCGACTAAATCTCCGTCTATCTCTAAAACAGCTGATAAAATTTGGGAAAAATACTGGGCATTGCCAGGATGATGTGTCGGAGGCAATTCCTGTAGGCAGAACGTTAAATAATTCTGAGGTACTATTTTCTTTTCTGGCTTCATAGGATAGAAAAGGAACTGCACATGGAGAGGAGGTGGCGATGCCGCTGTGAAAAAGCGCAAACTTAACTACAGGGTTCACGATCCCAACCCAGTGGTAGCGACCGCCGACTACATATTAAAAGTTTTTATCGAGGCCAACACAGGGAAGGTGGAGGCGGCCATACAGAAAGCCGCCAACGCCATACCTGTCCCCGATGAAAGTTCGAGCTGCCGTGAGGGACACTCTGCATAACGCAGGGTGTCCCCTCTTTTTTGCACTTTAACATCCATAACTTTCTAACATGTCCTCATAACTGACCAGAGTCGCTCCACTAAGTTCAGAAGCCTTTTCCACACAACCCTTGATGAATCCAAACTTGGAATATTCTTGATATTATCCTCAATGCTCAGACGGCCATCAATCTGAAGCAAATAACTGTACTCAGTATACCACACCTACCGAGATTTAGTAAATTCTCGTTTACTAAATTTTACTTCACTATAATTCGATATGTCGGAAAAGCTTTTTTGGATGGTTGCTTCTCAGCGGGAGCTATGATATAATACAGATATATCAGAACGATTCGACTTTGATAGAGAGGTTTGTCTATGAATATCGCCGCATACTGCCGGGTATCCACCGAGAAAGAGGACCAGCTCAACAGTCTGGAAGCCCAGAAAGAATTTTTTTCTGAATACACCAGGCGTACCGGAGACACCCTCGTCCGCCTATATGCCGACGAAGGCATCTCCGGCACAAAAATTAAAAATCGCAGAGAGTTCCTGCAGATGATGGCCGATGCCGAGCATCATCTGTTCGATATGGTTGTCGTCAAGGACATCTCCCGCTTTGCCCGCAATACGGTAGACCTGCTACAGAACATCCGCAAACTAAAGGCTCTGGGCATCGAAACCCAGTTCCTTACCGCCAACATGACCAGCATGGGCAACAGCGAATTTGTCCTCACCATCTTTGGTGCTCTGGCTCAGGAGGAAAGCGCCAACACTTCCAAGCGTATTAAATTCGGCAAGGAGCTGAACGCCAAAAAAGGCCGTGTTCCCAACCTGGTTTACGGCTATGATAAGACCATCGGAGACTATTTCAATCTCACTATCAACGAGGACGAAGCCGCTGTGATTCGCCAGATTTATCACTGGTACACACAGGAGGGCTACGGCTCTGCGAAGATTTCCACTATGCTGAACGAACGTGGACTGAAGACCAAGCGTAACTGCCAATGGAGTCAGAACGCAGTCGGCCATATTTTGCGAAACGAACTATACACCGGCAAGATCATCAACGGTAAGCAGGAGGTTGCAGACTTCTTGACGGGCCAGCGGACTGACAAGGACGAAACAGACTGGATTATTGTGGACAAGCCCGAATTACGCATTATAGACGATGAAACCTTCCAACTGGCCCAGGAGGTCCTGCAATCCCGGCACAGTACCTTCAAGACGTCCCGCGAACGGCAGAGCAACAAGCACCTGTTCTCCACTCTCATCAAATGTAAGGAATGTGGCTGGTCCTTCCGTCGAACCGTCCGCACCTATAAAAACACCTACGTCCGCTGGGTTTGCTCCGGCCACAACGGACGCGGTGCCGACAGTTGCCCCAACGCCGTCACCGTAGACGAAGAAGAACTGATCGAGGTCTTACAGGAGTACTTTTCAAACGTCCTGAAGTCAAAAAAATCCGTCATCAGCCATGTTGTTACTCAGTTCCAGCGCGTCTATAAAGCCAAGGACGAAAACCTGAACTATGAAAAAGACCTGACCTCTCAACTTACCAGACTGCAGAAGACCCGCCAGAAGTACATGGATATGTACGCCGATGACCTCATCAGCCGGGACGAGTTAAACTCCAAAATCGGTGGTATGCGCAGGGAAATCGAACGTCTGGAAAACGAACTGAAAATGGTTTCCTACAATCTGACCAAGAGTGAGCAGTTGGAAAGCATCTTAAACAGCACCTTCAAAGAGATTGAGGATATTACAGACGTACACGAGATGACCAACACCCAGCTCAAACGGATTATTGAGAAGATTGAGGTGGATAAAAACGGGAATGTTGACATTTATCTTCGTCTTCTGGGTAATCTTGGACTGGACAATAACGTTCTGATTAGTGATAACCATACATAAAGATGTATCGGAACGTTTAAAAAAGTTAAACCCTGCCCTTTACCAGCAAACCAAGCTGGTACTGGAACAAAATAAGCAGGAACGCCATATTCGGGGCGGGCAGGCTACTAGGGAAAAATACCGGCAGCAGCACACCGGGCCAAAACCGTTCTAACCCTTTTTGTGGGACGTCGTGCGTTCCGTTTGTACAAGGCAGCGCCTTGAAGTCTGCGGAGAACCAGAGGCTTCTTTTTTCGGGGAAAGGCTACCATTTTATGTAATTCCATGCTATAATCTATTTCAGCAGCGTGTAGAAAGCTATGCTGCATTATCATGAAATTACAATCCTTGTTTCTCGAACAGCTGTAACACAGTGCACGGAAAATACCCCGTTGCGCGACGTCCAAAAAAGAATGGAGGCTTTTGCCATGAAAAACCTGGGATTTTACCCCGCAAACCTGCTGCTGCCTGCTAATCGGGAGCCTGCGGCCATGACGAAATGGAGCGTAGTAGCCTGTGATCAATATACCTCTGAGCCGGATTACTGGCAGCAAACCGAGGCTTTGGTGGGGGACGCCCCCTCTACCCTGAGGCTTACTCTGCCGGAAATTTTTTTGGAGCAGCCGGGCGTAGAGCAAAGGATCGGTCAAATTCATCGGGAAATGGGGCGGTACCTGACAGAGGGGCTGCTGGAGGAATTTCCGGCTTCTTTTCTCTACCTGGAGCGCACCCTGCGAAACGGTACAGTGCGCCGGGGGCTTATGGGCATGGTGGATTTGGAGCAATACAGCTTTACTCCTGGCAGCTCTACCCTGGTTCGGGCCACTGAGGGCACTGTGCTGGAGCGGATTCCCCCCCGGGTAAAGGTACGGGAGAACGCCCCTTTGGAGCTGCCCCATGTGATGCTGCTGATCGACGACCGAGAGCAAACTGTGATTGAGCCTTTAATTGCCCAAAAAGGTCGTTTTCGGCAGCTGTACTCCTTCCCTTTGATGCAGGAGAGCGGATTTCTCTCCGGCTATTTGGTGGACAAGGCAGCAGCGGAACAGCTTACCGCCGCTTTGGAGGCTTTGGCTGATCCGGAGGCCTTCCGCAAAAGGTATGGGGCTTCCGCCCGCGGGAACGTCCTGCTGTATGCGGTGGGGGATGGAAACCATTCTTTAGCCACGGCAAAGGCCTGCTATGAAAAGCTGAAGCAGACCCTTTCTCCGGAGCAAGCGCTGTGTCATCCGGCGCGGTACGCCTTGGCAGAGCTTGTAAACTTGCAGGACGATTCGTTGTGCTTTGAGCCGATTCACCGGGTTGTCTTTGGGGTAAACGCCGCCCATTTTATGGAAAAGCTTGCCGCCTGTTACTCCCTTTCGGACGAAGCGCAGCCCGGCGCCCAGTGCTTTGAGGTAATCTGCCAGGAGGGAAGGAAGCCGGTTTGGGTTACCAATCCCTCCAGCAACCTTGCGGTGGGCACCCTTCAAAGCTTTTTGGATCAGTACCTTGAGGAATTTGGCGGAAGGGCGGATTATATTCACGGTGAGCCAGTGGTGGAGCAACTGGGCAGCCAGCCCGGCAACATGGGCTTTTTGCTGCCTGGGATGGAAAAATCTCAGTTGTTTGAAACTGTGATTGTGGACGGCGTACTGCCCCGGAAGACTTTTTCCATGGGGCATGCCTGGGATAAGAGATTTTATTTAGAATGCCGTGCCATTCAAAAATAGCTGCGGCTTTTCACAACGGCGCACTGAAACTGTGGATTGGGATAAGGCTGTTTTTCTATCCTCCCCTTACTTTCCGGACAGGCTCTCCCTCAAAGTATAAAAACACAAAGCGCTGTTTCGTCATAGAAAAAGAAAGGAAGTGCTTCCATGACCTCCGCCATACGCAGAGAACAAATTGCCCAAAGGCTGCAAACGGCTCAAGCTCCCCTTAGCGCCACCGCTTTGGCAAAGGAGTTTGCTGTAAGCCGTCAGGCTGTGGTGGGGGATATTGCCCTGCTGCGGGCATCGGGGCATAAAATCTTTGCCACCCCCCGGGGCTACCTCATGGAAAAAGAGCAGCATCCCGATGAGATTGTGCGCACTATCGCCTGCAGGCACCGGATGGATCTGCTGGCTCAGGAGCTTTTTACTGTGGTGGATCTTGGGGGTGCTGTTCTGGACGTGATTGTGGAGCACCCCCTTTACGGCCAGATTTCCGGCGAGTTGCAGCTTTTTTCCCGCTATGACGTCCAGCAGTTTTTGAATGCGTTGGAAAAGCAGAAGGCCACTCCCCTTTCTCAGTTGACCGATGGGATTCATCTGCACACAATTTCCTGCAAAAGTGAAGAAATCTTTGAACGAATTACCCAAAGTTTACAACAGCAGGGAATTTTGCTTGACAAATAGTCCGCCGCTTTTTATAATAATCATGACAACTGTCATGACACCTGTTGCATCTGCTGTATCTGGCTTACCGGTGCCTTGGCTTTTGATTTTAACAGAGTTCGGAGTGGACAAACATGCACAGAAATCAAAAAATGTACCGGATGGTTATGGCGGCACTATTGTGCGCCATCGGCATTGTAATCCCCATGTTTTCCCCGCTTAAAATTACATTGGAGCCGGCTTCTTTTACTTTGGCCAGTCATGTGGCCATCTTTGTGGCAATGTTTATCTCTCCTACAGTAGCGATTTCCGTTTGTTTGGGTACTACTGTGGGATTCTTCTTTGGCGGGTTCCCCATTGTTGTGGTTATGCGGGCGTTTAGCCAGGTGATTTTTGCGGGGATTGGCTCCTTCTGGCTGCAAAAGCATCCGGGGCTGCTTTCCTCGATGGTTGGCAAGGTAAAGTTCAACTTCGTCTGTGCGGTAATACACGGACTGGGAGAAATGCTGATTGTATTGCCCTTTTACATGAGCAACTCCATGTCCGGGGCGTATTATGCCAAGGGATTTTTCATCTCGGTAGTGCTGCTGGTGGGCGTGGGAACCGTAGTGCACAGCACCGTTGACTTTGCTATCTCTTTGGCAATCTGGGCTGGATTAAAGCGGTTGGCTCCCGATATTGTGGGTAGGCTGCAAGCTGTGGAGTGCTGAGTTTTTCCGCAAGGTTATTGTTGTTCGGGACGTCGTCGCCTTCCAATTTTGCAAAAGCCATTACAAAAATGCAGTGTAAAAAACCTCACTATTTTAACCTATTGTTAAGATAGTGAGGTTTTTTATTCTGATTGCTCTCTTCAGGAGAACATTCCGGCACGATTTCCTATTCCTTGTGGAAGCGTTCTCAAAAGCCCGCTTCTGTTATAGCATAACGCCATCCTTAAAGATAGAAATCTCCCGGAAGCCCTGCTGTTCGGTTTTGGTCTGCTTGCCGCTGGCTACCTCCAGAACATAGTCCAGCAGACGGTCTCCGGCACTGTCCAGACTTTCACCGGAAGCCACTGTACCTGCATTGAAGTCGATCCAGCTGCTCTTCTTCTCATACAGCGCGGTGTTGGTGGAGATTTTCACTGTAGGGGCAGGGGCACCAAAGGGTGTGCCTCGTCCGGTGGTGAAAAGTACCATATGGGCGCCGGATGCAGTTAGAACAGTGGCGGAAACCAAGTCGTTACCCGGCCCGCTAAGAACGTTCAGGCCCTTTTTGGTAACAGCCTCGCCATAGTTCAGCACGTCTACAACCTGAGCGCTGCCGCCCTTTTGTACACAGCCGCAGGACTTATCCTCCAAGGTGGTGATGCCGCCGGCCTTATTGCCAGGGCTGGGATTCTCGTAAACCACTTGGCCGTGAGCGGTGAAATAGGCCTTAAAGTCGTCAATCATTTTTACGGCTTTGTTGAACACTTCCTCGTTCTCACAGCGACTAAACAGGATGGATTCCGCTCCGAACATTTCGGGAACCTCGGTGAGCACGGTAGAGCCGCCCAAAGCAATAAGACGGTCAGAGAAGCGGCCAACGGTGGGGTTGGCAGTAATGCCGGAAAGGCCATCAGACCCGCCGCACTTCATGCCTACCACCAACTCTCCGGCAGGGATCTCCTGACGCTGGAATTGACCGGCGTAATCCGCCAGCTCTTTCAGCAGGGCACCGGCCGCTTCGATTTCGTCCGAAACTTCCTGGCACACCAGGAATTTCACTCGGTTGGAGTCATATTCGCCAAGCTCTTCCTTAAACTGATCCATCGTGAGGTTTTCACAGCCCAAGCCGAGCACCAGCACACCCCCGGCATTAGGGTGACGGGCCAGAGCGGCCAGCAGCTTGCGGGTTTGGGCATGGTCTGCACCCATCTGGCTGCAGCCAAAGGGATGAGGGAAGGTGTACAGGCCCTCAATACTGCCGGTTACCAGGTGCTGGTTTTCCCGCACCAGGCGCTGGGCAATTGAGTTAACACAGCCCACTGTGGGGATAATCCACAGCTCGTTGCGGATAGCGGCACGGCCATCCGCCCGGCGGAAGCCCTGGAAGGTACGGGGGGCAACCTGGGGCAGCTCGTACGTCTGATGATGATAGCAGAACTCGCCGTTTTCCGAAAGGCCGGTGCGGACATTGTGCGTATGCACCCATTGGCCGGGGGTGATATCCTCCTTGGCATAGCCGATGGCACAGCCATATTTCATCACCTGGGTTTCGGACAGGATGGCGGTAAGGGCAATTTTGTGGCCCCGCTTTACCTCCTCGGCGGCGGTAACCTGCTGCTCCCCAACCGGGATTGTTTCGCCCTTTGCGATGTCCTCTAAAGCCACCGCTACGTTATCTAAGGGATGGAGTTGAATCAGTTTCATAAGGTTAAAATCCTCTCTTTAATTACAGGCAGGAGGCATAGGCGGATAAAGCGCCCTGCTCCCGGATCAGGCTGAGGTTTTTTACAGTGGCGGCCTCAAAGCCGGGGATTTGGGTGAGATCCTGGCCCCACATGCGGTTGTTGGTCATAACGGCATGCACTAAAGCGGCGACGTCGTCATTGCGGTGCTCATAATAAAATTCCAGCACCCAGCGGTCGTCGGAGCAGGTGTACTCGTTGCCCTTGGGGCGGCGGCAGACTAAGCCCTTATCCTCCAAAGACTGGATGTTGTTGGAGAAGAAAGCGATGTAGGCAGCAAAGCTCATGGTAAGGCAGGTAGGCAGTTTGCCGGTTTTCTCGATATACTCCAAAAAGCTGGGCATATTTCTGGCCCGCCACTTGGAGGTGGAATTGAGGGAAATGCTCATCAGCTCGTGGTCTACAAAGGGGTTGTTAAACCGGTCCTGCACGGCAGCGGTAAAGTCCTCCAGGTCCTTTTTCTCCAAGGGCAGGGTGGGAATAACCTCTTCCTTCAGCATTTTGTTCATATAGCCGGCGACGGTATCGTTCTGCATGCAATCCCGCACAATATCAAAGCCTGCCAGATAAGCGCCCAGCACAAAGCCGGTGTGGGCGCCGTTTAAGATGCGTACCTTCCGCTTTTTGTAGGGGGTGACGTCCGGCACCACAGGGCAGTTAACGCCTGCCTTCTTAAAGGGGAGCTTCTCCTCCAGCCAGGCCGGGCCCTCGATGTTCCAAACGCCGAAAATCTCGCCCACGTCAATAAGATCATCCTGATAGCCGTTCTGGGCCTCCATAGCGGCCACCTCGGCGGGGTCCTTTACTCTGCCGGGAACAATACGATCCACCAGGGTGGAGCAGAAGGTGCAATCCTTTTCCACCCAGGACCGGAAGCCTTCCTCCAGCTTCCACTGGTCAATATACTGGTTCACACAGCGGAGCAGTTCCTTGCCGTTGTTATCAATCAGCTCGCAGGAGAGAACTACCAGCCCGGATTTACCGGCCTTCCAGCGAGTATACAGTACCTGAGTAAGCTTGCCGGGGAAAGAGGAAGCGGGTTTATCGCCAAACTGGCAGGCAGGATCATACACGATGCCTGCCTCGGTCGTGTTGGAGACGACGTATTCCAGCTCGTCTGAAACGGCAAGCTTCATCATCTCGGCATACCCCTCATCCTCATAGGGGTTCAGGCAGCGGGAAACAGAGGAAATTACCCGCTTCTGATCCACCTTTTCGCCATTCTGGCGGCCCCGGAGATAGAGGGTATACAAGCCCTCCTGCTGGTTAATCAGGTTAGCCAGGCCCTGGGGAATAGGCTGCACCAGCACGCATTTTCCGTTCCAGCCGGCCTTTTCGTTGGAGACATCAAACCAATAATTTACAAAAGCCCGCAGGAAGTTGCCCTCACCAAACTGCAGTACCTTTTCGGGAGCGTTTTCCAGCAGGTATCCGGTGTAGCCGATTTCCTTTAAGCGGGCGTAACTGATTTTTTCCATTTGACTACCAATCCTTTCTGTGATAATAAGAATCTCACTACTTCTTCTGTTCGTCAGCTGTGTCGAAAATGAAAGTACTTACATTTCCGGTTGCAACTTCTTTTGTCCCTTTTTTGGGGGGACGGCACTGCCGATTTGTTGTCCCGTGCTTTAGGGCAAGCGGAAAGCGGAGAGCGGTCGGGCCTCTAACGAGGCTGTCAGCTTGTTGGCTAAAGCCTCCATTTTGTCTTACAGGCAAAATGGCTGAGCCTTTTTAGGAAGGTCACCCTCTTTTTCCGCTCCGCGCACCCTAAAGGCTGAAGACAACCATACAGGCACTTACGTCCCAAAAGCCTTTTATTTACCCAGAATTTCCTCAACCTTACCGGCCATCAGCAGCTCGGTGTAGCAGAGCAGGAAGGGGGCCAGGCCTTTGGCGTCGTTCTCTACAACGGGCTGCTTGATATAATACTCATAGCTGCCGTTATTGCTCTTATCGTCACTGTGGGGGCCGGATAAACCTGCCATTAAGCAGATGCCGCCCAGATTCAGCTTGCCGTCAGTCTCGGTAAGGTACCGCTCACAGGTGCTTTTGAAGATAGCCGCGCCTCTTTCTGCATACTCCGGCTCCAAAACACCCAACCGTGCGCCCTTTAGGTAGAAATAGGCCACCATGGAGGAACCAGAGGTTTCAGGGTAGTTGCCCTCTCTGCCGATCATGTTGGGCACTTGGTACAGCATACCGGTTTCCTTGTCAATATAGGACTTCAGGTTTTGGGCAAGCTCTCTGGCGATGTCGCTTAAATCCCGGCGAATTCCCTCGTGGCCCTCGGCCAGGTAGCTCAGGACGTCCACCAAAGCGACGCTGAACCAACCAATGCTGCGCAGCCACGGGGTTTTGGAGCGGCCGTCCTCCCCTGCCCAAAAGATGCAGTTGCCGGCGGCATAGCCGTGGGAATACAGCTTGGTTTCGGGGTCATACATCCTGTTGCGTACCACGTTGAACTGGTGGCGGATGTCCTCGTAATTCTTGCAGTTCTCAAATGTAGTGGTATATCGGGTGTAGAATACCTGGGCCATAAACAGGCCGTCCAGCCACACCTGGTTGGGGTACACCTGCTTATGCCAAAAGCTGCCTTCGAAGGTTCTGGGGTGGTGCAGCAGCTGGGAGTACAGGGTCTCAATACCCTTGCGGTACTTTTCCTTGCCGGTTTCCCGGTAAAGGTCAAACAGCACACGGCCCTCGCAGATACTGTCCACATTATATTCCTTCTCATTAAAGCCCAGGATGCTGCCGTCCTCATGGACATAGTAGCTGATATACTCGTCCACAAAGTCAAAGTAGCGGCGGTTGCCGGTGATTTCATACAGGTTCAGCAAAGCTGTCATCATGCAGCCGTCAATATAGTTCCAGCCGTTGATGATATTTTTGCCCAGTCGCTCAATGTTCCACAGGGGGGCCTCCGGAGTAGAGTTGTTCAGCAGGCGCTCTACAAAGCGTTCGATTACGTTCATGTCGGGTCTTCCTTTCTGTACTATAAATATAACGGGGACGTTACTGCTCCGTTACGTTTTCGGTGTTCAGGGTAATAACCTTCTCGCCTACCTGGCCTTCCATGGTTACATTTTTCAGCGAAACTTCCTTTACCTGATTGAAGTAAAGGCCCAGCTTACACTCATCCGGTGCGTAGCCGATCATAGCGGGCTGGCCGGGCTGGGCGTCCTCCTTAAAGGTAAAGCGGACATTCTCAATGGAAACCGATTTCACAGGCTGCTCCGGCAGGCCATAGAAGTAGCCGGCAGCCCACTCGCAGTCAGTGCATTCCATATCCCGGAAAACAAAGCTGCCCAGATAGGGGGTAGTATCGTCCAGAGGGTAAGGCTTGGGGTCGTAGAGGTAAGGCTCGCTTTGTGTGCCGGAATAGTACATATTCACCACCAGCGGCGCCTGCACGTTATCCATCTTGATATTGGAGAACTCTACGCCGTCCACAACAGCGTATTTGCCCCGGCCTCGGCAGGTTTTAATCCGCAGGCCTCTGTCGGTATGAACAAAAAGACACTGGCTTACTGTCAAGTCCTGAATACCGCCGGACATTTCACTGCCCAGCACCACAGCGCCGTGGGCGTATTCCATCAGGCAATTTCTTATGACGTGATTGCTGGCGGGGGTTTTGTACTTCATCCCCATATACATTTTGCCTGCTTTAATCGCGATGGCGTCGTCCCCTACAGAAAAGCGCATGCCGATGTAATTTACACCGTCACAGGATTCGGGATCGCTGCCGTCGGTATTGGGGCTGTGTTTGGGGGCCTCCACCGCCATGTCGTAAAAGCTGATATTTTTGCTGAAGAAGGGGTGGAAATTCCAGGCGGGAGAGTTTTTGCCCAAAATGCCATGGAAAACAACGTTTTCACACTGGTTTAAGAAAACCAGCTTGGGCCGGGAGATTTCTCTGTCCTTGGGGCGCTCCCACCAGTCGGCAGCGTTCTGGGCATTGCCGTCCAGGGTGCCTTTGCCTACGATAGCGATATTTTTAGCGTAATGAGCGCTTAAAATGCTCTGGTGGCAAAGGTGGGGCAGCCCCTCCCAGCTGGAAACCTGGATCGCCTCACCGGTAGAGGCATCGGCAATTTCACCGGGCCAGGCGGGGTAATCCTTGATATCGGTGCTGGCAATCAAATGAGCTCCCTCGTGCAGGTCCAAGGTAATATGGGATTTCAGCACCAAAGGACGGAACCGGTAAGTTCCTGCGGGAATCAGTACTCTTCCCTGCTCTGGGCAGGCGAAAATAGCGTTTTGGATCGCAAGAGTATCGTCGGCAACACCATCGGCCTTTGCGCCAAAGTCCATCACATTCAGGCAGGCGGTTTCCAACTTAGTGGTTACAGTAAGGGTATTTTCCCCAATAGCCACCTGATACTCTGTGTTAGGGGTCAGGTCAAAAAGAGAAAACACGTTGGTCCTCACGCCCGAGAGAGCCGGCTGCCCGTTTACAGTTACGTCAAAGGGAGCCTCGGCGTAGTAAGGGGACTGATTTTCCAGCTCAAAGCAGGCGGAAACAGACGAAAGATAGAGCAGATGAAATTTCATAAAAATCCTCCATTTTCAGCAGTTACTCTATTGTTTTTATTGTACCTTATTCCAGGGAAAAATGGTAGACCAAAAATCTTTGCAAAACCTTATATATCCAAGACTTTCTCAAAATTTAACGCAGTGCAGCATCTTTTCCATACACTTTTGCGGGACGTGACTGCTCTTTTGTTCTCAGGTTTTCAGGTTACACCTCTGCTGCGGGGGCATCAACCTAAAACCAAACGTTGCTCCGCCAGGTTAACCCCAGCAAACGAGAGGCACTAGGCTTGGATACAAAAATACGCCTTAAATGGAACCCCTTGCACAGCAAAAATGCGTGACGTCCCGGCAAAAAGCCGATTGCACAGCAATTCCCTCCACAGGATACGACAAAGCACCCCGTGGAAGGAACCACAGTTCTTATCAAGCGCTTTTTTTAGCCTTTTCCTCCGCTGCCAATGCCTGAACCCGCCGCTTAATCAAAATCAGCAGCATGTCAAAGCCCAGGTACAGCAGGCCAAAAAGAATTGGCTCTACCCCCAGCGGTACCGCCGTAGCCTCCAGCCCCAGCAGCCCGATCAGGATAACGTTCACCGCCGTATAAGTCAGCATAATCAGGTAGGCAATCAAAACGCTGTGCAGCACATTCAGCACCAGCCCCCCTGCCCCGCCCTGGGGCCACATCATATACGGCTCGCTCTCGTTGTTTCGTACCGCTACCCGAAGGATGTTGTTCCCGATAAGGTCGGTAAACACGCCCCCCACTACGCCCAGCAACAGTGCCAGGTACATGGAACTGAGTCCGATAGGAAGCCCCCACCCGATAAAAAACAGCAGTGCCCCCGCCGCCCACCACTTGAGCAGCAGCGTTTTCAACCAGCCCGGCCATTTGGCCCGGGTATATTGCTGCCAGGGCTTGCGCTCTTTTGCCATTGGTTTACCTCCGCTCAGTCCAGATCATCATCGTCCAGGTCGTCATCCTCAGAGGAGATTTCCCCGGCGTTGTCATCCATATTGTCCCCTTCCTCATCGTCCACCTGGGTGGGGATTTTGAGGATCAGCTTATGGTATACCGGCAGCAGCACCACCGCCAAGGTGGAGATCGCCAAAAATACCAGGTGAGCCACCGAGCCGTTGATGGCGTTTACCACATCCAACGTCAGCGGAGTGCCTAAGTTGGTAATTTCATTCATGTAAATGCTGTAGCATACGACGTCCAACACGATTTGTATTGCCAGCATAATCAGGCAAACCACCAGCATGGGGAGGTTCCGCTTGCCCTTGGAATAAGCGTTCATGTAGGAGAACACCGTGAGCATAGAGCACAGGGTGATGATGAACACGTACAGGGCAATCAGCGAGTCGGTTACATAAATTGCCGCATTGGAATGGGCAGTCAGGTTAAAGGTATACACCATACAGGTAACGCAGAGCAGCAGAATCGGGATGATCTGGGGACGTCGCTTTAAGCTTACCAGCTTTTTGGTAAGCCCATTGCGGAATTTGCGGCCAAAGGTGTTTTGCTCCGCAGTGCTTACGGTTGTTGCTTCCTTCATTTGCGGGCCCCCCTTATCGAATGGCGCAGGTTGTTTCTGCGTCAAAATAATGTACCTTATCCCGAGCAAAGGAAACCTTCAGGGTATCCCCCTCCTTCAGCTCCAGCCATTTGGGAATTTTGGCAACCATATGCTTTTTGCCGATAACCCCGTGTACCAGGGAGTAGGGCCCCAGGTTCTCGTTGATCTGCACCACAAGGTCCATGTTCCCCCCTTCCCGGACGTCCTCCGGGCGTACGCCCAAAGTCACCACCTTGCCTATGTAGCTTTTCAAAAGCTCCTGTTCCCTTTCGTCCAGGCTCCAGGTAATGCTTTTGCTGCGCAGGGTTTTGGAATCCACCATGCGGGTTTTGATAAAGTTCATAGGAGGCAGCCCAATAAAGGATGCCACAAATAGGTTTGCAGGCTTGTCATACAGCTCAATAGGCTTGCCGATCTGCTGCACCCTGCCGTCCGCCATTACAACAATCCGGTCCGCTAACGTCAGCGCCTCTATTTGGTCGTGGGTTACGTAAATCATAGTAGCCTTCAGACGGTTGTGCAATACCTTCAGTTCCCGGCGCATGGAGCCTCTCAGCTTGGCGTCCAGGTTTGAAAGGGGCTCGTCAAACAAAAATACCTTAGGATTGCGCACAATGGTACGCCCCACCGCAACCCGCTGGCGCTGCCCGCCGGAAAGCTGCTTGGGCTTTTTGTTAAGCTGGCTGGTCAGGTCCAAAATTCGGGCGGCATCCATTACCTTTTCGTAAATCACGTCCGGGTCCTCGCCCCGCAAATCCAGCGAGAAAGCCATGTTCTCGTAAATCGTCTTATGGCCATAAAGAGCATAGTTCTGGAACACCATGGCGATATCCCTATCCTTGGCAGCCTCGTTGGTCATATCCTGGCCGCCAATTTCCAAAGTACCGCTGGAAATTTCCTCCAGGCCCGCAATCATCCGCAGGGTGGTGGACTTGCCGCAGCCGGAAGGGCCGACCAAGACGATGAATTCCCCATCCTCGATCTCCATGCTGAAATCAAATACCGCCTGGACGCCGTTGGGGTAAACCTTGTTCATGTCTTTGATTTTCAAATCCGCCATGTCAATTCTCCTTTTCGCTCCTGAGGAAATTTTCCAGCGCAGCGGAGTTTGCATAGCTGCTGACACCTGCCAAAATCAGGCAAGCAGCGGAAAGGCCAAGCCCTGCCGCCAGCCACAGCCAGCTGCCCTGGGTTAAAGCGCCGGTATTCAAAAAATGGGCAGGCACCCAAAGAATCCGCAAAATCTGTACTGCACCGCCTAAAATCATATAGCGGGCCCAGCTTTTGCTGTAGGTTTTGGCCTTTTCACTGGCCAAAAAGGCGAAAAGCAAAAACAAAATATTGCAAAGCACGTCCAACCCCATCTGAAAATCAGGTGAAAGGCTGTTGTTGCTGTACAAGCAAAGGAAATAGACCACATTAAATACAATGGCCATCAGGCATAAACCAGAGGACCGTTTGTCCACCTGGTATCTCATCCGTGCGACGTTGCGCTTCATTACAGTCACCTCACTCTATTTAAGGTACTACAGGGAGCTTGCGGCCAGTGCCTTTTTCTCCTCCCGCATCCACAGGGTTTTTACCACCAGGTTTGCAATGATAACCGCCGCAGCCACAAACAGCAGGATGCTCAGCACAATACCGCAGTCCATCATAAAGGTGGATTCCACATATCTTGAGCCCCGCATCTCACTGATTTCCTTCAGCTTAACAAAATCCACCCTGGAATACAGGTCTTTAATCACCATTGCGTATTGGATCAGCTGAGAACCGATGTAAACGGAGAACCCGGCAAAGGCAACGCCGGTAAGGTAGTTGGAAATGTAATAAAGACGCCGCTTGTGTGCCATAAAGAAGAAATTAGAGGCCGCGATTAAAAGCAAAATCACCGACTGGTTCAAAAGCGTTCTGTTATAGGGCTGAATATTGTTATACAGCTCGGCGCCCTCCACATAAAAAACCTTGCTGCTGGAATCGGTATAATAGCTCAGGGAATAAATATCTGTGGCAAAGCCCAGCGCAAATACAAAAGTCAAAACTCCCATGACCAGCGCGAGGATCATAACGGGCTTTTGGACTTTCAGCTGTGTTCTCTGCATATCGCAACCACCTCTCTTTTGGTTTTGGGAGCCGATTTGCCGGCCCACCGGCGGGGAAGGATTCCCCCGCCGCAGGTCGTCAAAGAAAAATTTTACTTATACTGGAGCATTCTCTCGTAAGCAGACTGATAGCACATCAGGAAGGTTTTGCCGTTTAAGGTGTTGTAGAGGTAATCCACCAGGCCGTCCTTGCTCAGCAGCGTGGTGCCGTTGGCGGTGGTGCCCTCAAAGCCGTAGATTACATAATCGGTGAAGATAATACGGTCGGTATCGTTGTTGCCGGCCTTAAAGGCGTTGGCCAGATCAGCGCAGGAGTCGTTGATCATGGAAACCTCTTCTCTGGAAAGAGCAAAGGTAGTGGGCATCATGGTATCAGCGAGAGACTGGGATTCCAGCTCCGACACCACCAGGTGACGCATCGCGCCCAGGCGGCAGGCGTTCAGGATGTTATCCAGGCCCTTCTGCCCCTTGGGATGCACAGTCTGGTACTCCATGCCCTGCTCTTTAACATAACCGATCGGGAAGGTACCGCCCAGCCACATCCGGTAGTAGTTGGTATAGTTGCTGTTTGCAAGCTCCTTCAGCTCGGTCAAAGCAGCGTCAGAAAGCTTGGGAACTTCCTTGCCGTTATAGGTGATAGTGCCGTCAATCCAAGCCTCAGGGCCGTAGGACATCAAAGTATTGCCTTCGTCCGAGTAGAGGTAATCAAACAAGGCCAGAGCACGCTCCAGCTTGGCTTCGTCATTGGCTACCGTGGCAAGAATCGCCCAGCAGTCTGTCTTTACAGAACGCCAGGAAGCGGTAAACCGGTAGTAGTTGCCGTCGCCGTCCCAATCAGCCACAGGGGGAAGAACAGGTGTCAGGTTAAAGCCCTCGTACTTATCCTCGTTGCTGTTGTAGACGGTAGTGGTCTGGTTGTAGTCATAGGTAGCAAAGCCCAGGTTTGCATTGTTCAGACGTGCCCGGTGATCGGAGCCATCCAGCCCCTTGGTGGACTCATCCTTATCAAAGTCGGTCAGCAGCAGGCCCTCCTGATACATGGCATGCAGCCGGTCCAGAGCATCCATCATGTCCTGCTCAAAGCGGGCATCCTTCAGCTCGCCGTTTTCATCCAGGTACATATAACCGTTGCGGGATTCCAAACCTCTTACGCCCCAGATTTCCGCCAAGGAGAACAGCTGGGCAACACGACCCATCTGGTAGCCTCTGGGATAGAAGGGAACCACGTCCACCTCACTCTGGCCGGAAAGCATTACCGAGTTAGCCAGCACGCAGCGGAACAGAGCTACCAGCTCGTCAGCATTGTAGGAGGCGTCCTGCCCACAGAACAGGTCAGACCGCTTTGCAAACTGGCTGCCATAGGTAGAATCAATATAATCCTTCAGCGCCTTGGTCAAGGTCTCGCCGTTCTTAGTGGCCAGCTCGTTCTGGATGGTGATAATGTTCTTATCATACTTGACGGTAATTTCCTGGGTACCGCTGCCATCCGCCTTTACAGACGTAACAGTAGTATCCAAGGTCTCGGGCATATAGGGGGTATAGTAGGTTTCCACAGTCTTGCCGGTGTCATAGGTGACATCATCGCTGTCCAGCAGCTTTTCAACCCAGTCAGCCCGCAGCATGATCATACGCTCAATATCGTTGTATCCATCAAAATAGGGAGCATAGTAGATCTTGCCGTCGCCCGCTGTGATAGAGGTTTTTACAATAGAGTTATCCTTCAAAAACTTGTCAAAGTTGGGCATTTTGTCCAAGTACTGGCTCAAATCCAGGAAAGTGCCGTTGGTAACGCCGGCGTCGGAAACACTGGCGGCAGGGGCAGTCATAATATCCACCCCGGCAAAGCCCTGAGCCTCCAAGGTGCTGTAGGCGCCGGAAACGTTTTTGGCGTCGGTAGGCACTACGTCGTTAATGGTAAAGTTAAGCCGGCTCATCAGCTCCTCCCACACCGGCTTAAAGTCACCGATACGGTAGGTTTTTCCGTTAGCAGCGGCATAAGTGGACTGAGGCTTGCCGCTGGAGCCATCCTCACCGGTATAAGTCATATACACCGAGTTATTGTAGAATACTGCCATATTCAGGGTAATATTCTCGCTTAAATCAGGGGTATAAACCTCTGGGGCAGCACTGCTGCTCTCACTGGGGGCAGAAGAATCGCTGCTAGACCCAGAAGACGACTGGCTGCCGGAGCTGCTGCTGGTTAAATTATCGGCCGAAACACAGCCTGCCAGCGCGCTCAGGGTAGTAGCTCCAGCCAAAGCCAAAGCCAACAACTTGCTTTTGGTATTCATATACAGTTTCCTCCTTGCTTACGTGTCTGTTTATTTCATCGCAGGGCCTCAAACCGAACCGGCCTGCCGCCCGCGATAAAAACTGAATGAATTTTGGGCCAAAGCAAAGGCATTTTGAGGGAAAATCAACCTATTTTAGGGCAAAACCAAAGCATTTTGGGCCCAAAAAATGCACAAAAGCTGACTGCTTCTCTTCACAAACAATTTTACCCGAAAACCGCCTGCAAAATAAAGCCTGCGCGACGTCACTGCGCCGGGATGCCTTGCAACTTACTCCTTTACGCCGCCCATGTTTACGCCAGCCGCAAAGTACTTTTGGATATAGGGATAAATGATAATAATCGGGATAATAGCGCACACAATCATGGCGTAGATCAAAGAATTAGGGGCATAGGTAGTGGTGGCCTCATACTCGGCGGCGGCAATTTCCTCCAGCTGATCCCGGATATATACCTGCAGCGGCCACTCGTTGCGGTTGCGGATCATGGTACGGGCCCAGAAGTAGCCGTTCCACCGAGAAATACCGAAGAACAGTGCCACCGTAGCCACAGCCGACTTGCTCATAGGCACATACACCTTGGTGAGCAGCTGGAATTCCTTTGCGCCGTCTACAATGGCGGCTTCCTCAATCTCGCTGGGCACACCCTCAAAGGCGTTACGCAGCAGAACCACATTGTAGGCTGCCATACCCATAGCGATAACCACCAGCCACTTGTCATCCATAATGCCAACGGTTTCGAAGATGCTTTGGGTGGCCTTATAGTTTAAGAACTGGGGAATCAGGCCGGCAGAAAACCACATGGTAAATACCAAATAGAAGTTGAACGCCCGCCGGAATACCAGGCGCTTTTTACTCAAAGCATAAGCGCCCATAATGGCCAGAACCAGCGCCCAGATGGTACCGTAAAAGGTGACAAACAGGGTGTTGGCATAGCTGACCCAGAACCGCTTCGTCTTTACTATGGTTAAAAATGCGTCCAGCTGGAAATCCACCGGGAACAGCACTACCTTGCCGGTATAGAACGCAGTGCGCCCCGAAAGAGCCGCAGAGACGGCATATACGAAAGGATACAGGCACATCAGCGCGAAGATAATCAGGAAGGTGTGTGCTACCACCTTAAAAATGGCTTCGGATTTTGACAAACCTTTCATCATACAACCTCCTCAGCGTTAATACAGGCTGGTGTCGGAAGCCTTGCGGCTGATGGTGTTGGCCCCTACCACCAACAGCATGGAAACTACGGCGTTCATCAAATCCGCCGCGGAACCCATGGACTGATTGGTTTCCGCCCCCGCCTCGATACCCGCTAAACGGAAGACGTAGGTGGACACTACGTCCGCCGTGGAATAAACATCGGTAGAGTAGAGCAGCAGCACCTTTTCGTACCCTACGGTAAGCAGCTTGCCTACCTCCAGGATCAGCATAATGGTGATGGTAGAAAGGATGCCTGGCAACACTACATGCTTGATCTGGGCCATTTTGGTGGCGCCGTCGATCCGGGCAGCCTCATAGCTGGTAGGAGAAATGCTGATAATCGCCGCAAAGTAGACGATAGAACCATAGCCTGCTGTCTCCCAGATACCGGTAACCTGATAGATGGTACGGAAGTAACCGGGGTTGGACATCATACCCACCCAGGCGTCCGCCTGGGGAACCATGCCGATGGACATCAGCGCCCGGGCCACAATGCCGGGCTGAGCGCCGGTTAAGGTGGAACCGCCGGAAAGCAGCATGGACGTCAAGCTGGTGATAACTACCAGAGATACAAATTTAGGCAGATATACCGCTACCTGCAGGGTAGAGCGCAACGCGTTGGAGCGGATTTCGTTAAAGAACAGGGCAATGATAATCGGCATAGGAAAGCCAAACAGCAGCCCGTAAAAGCTAAGTACAAAGGTGTTGCGGAACGCCTGCCAAAAGCCGGTGGAGGCATCGCCGAACATCAGGTTGTAAAAGTGCTGGAAGCCTACAAAATCCCGCTCCATTACCCCTACAGTGGTGTCCGAGTTCTTAAAGGCGGTGATCAGCTCGTACATAGGCATATACCGCCAGAACAGGAATACCAAAAGCAGCGGTACCAGCATCACATACAGGCGCCAGTCCTTAAGGATCCTTTTGCCGATATTTTTCCAGTAATGCTTTTCAAAATCGTCCCGGATGAGGGTTGCTTCATCAAGCACCATCCCGGGCTTGTTCTGGGTTGTTGCCGCCATGTTTCAATTCCTCCTCTTCAGCTATTCTGCGCAAATAAGAAAGTTGCCATTCCAAAACTCCGTCCTGCCGGGCGGCAATATAAATCACCATGCAGGTGATAATACCGTTCAGCGCATCCGCTGCCAGGTACTGCAGCAGGTAATCCAAAACGCCAAGCTGCCCTTCCAACAAAAAGGCCATTGCCGCTTTGCCGGCACAACTGCCCAAAAAGCCCAGCAGCGTGTACAAAATCAGCAGCGGCGGGGTTTTTCGCAGCTTTTCGTTTCCTGCCAGCTTGGGGACGAGCAGCGCCAATACCGCCCCCATACTTCCTACCGAGTAGATCACAGCGGTTAGGCCGCCGCCCCCTTTGGCCAAGGCAAACACCGCGCCGCCCAGGGCCGCGTGAATCAGCCCCCAGGCTCCCCATCGGGCAAAGACAATCAGGCTTACCGCCAGGGTGGCGCTGAAGGAAAAAAGCTCTCCGGGGCTAAAGTTCCGGGCCAGTTGGACAATTACCTCCAGCACGCTTACAATTGCCGCAAAGATCATCATATCCAGCAGCTTGTATCTCTTTACCGACATGGCCTGCTCCTCTCTGCCGCAGCCTGCAGCTCTTTTCAGGACGCCGAAACGGGAAGCCGCCTGGCATTACCGCAGCTGTCACGTCCCTGAAGCGCCGGATTACGCCTGGCTTATAATACCTGCTCGGTTTCGCTGTCAAAGAAGTATAAAAGCTCCTGGGGCACATAGAAGTCGATCTTCTCCCCAACCGGCTTGACATCATAGGGGGATACCCGAATGATTATCTTGGACCCGTCTAAATCTATGTACATGTTGGAGTAATCCCCCAGCATTTCGGTAAGCTCCACCACACCATGGAAGCTGCCGCCCTCTACCGGGGTAAGCCGCACTGCCTCCGGCCGGAAGCCTACTGTTATAGTGTTATTGTTAATCCCCTTTTTCAACGGGACAACTACGCCGACTGCCGCGGCCTTGCCGCCGATTACCACGCAATCCACAAAGTTCATAGGCGGTTCACCGATAAACCCTGCCACAAACTTGTTTACCGGGGTAAAATACAGTTCCTTGGGGGTACCCATCTGCTGCACAATGCCCTCTTTCATTACCACGATGCGGTCCGCCATAGTCATGGCCTCGGTTTGGTCGTGGGTAACATAGATGGTAGTGGCCCCTACCTTCCGGTGGATCTGAATAATCTCCGACCGCATAGTAACCCGCTGCTTTGCGTCCAGGTTGGAGAGAGGCTCGTCCATTAAAAAAACCTCTACACGCCGGATAATCGCCCGGCCTACCGCTACCCTCTGGCATTGTCCGCCGGAAAGCTCTCTGGGCATCCTGTCCAGGTAAGGGGTTAAGCCCAGGATCTTAGCAATACGGTGTACCCGCTGCTCAATAACGTCCTCATTGATGCCCTTTAAGGTAAGGCCGAAAGCCAGGTTCTCGTATACCGTCATATTGGGGTAAAGGGCGTAGCTTTGAAATACCATGGCCACTCCACGGTCCCGGGGGGACTTTTGGTTTGCCACCTGGCCGCCGATGGTAAGGGTTCCGCCCGAGATTTCCTCCAGACCTGCAATCATCCGCAGAGTGGTGGATTTGCCGCAGCCGGAGGGGCCAACCAGGACTATAAACTCCCCTCGTTCAATCTCCATGTTAAAATCATGCACTGCGTGGAAGCCGTTTTCGTACACCTTGTTGACATTCTCCAACCTGATGTGCGCCATATGATCATCCTCCCGTTCTGCCCGAAAGAGCTTTGTTGCTGTTGGATTTATAGTAAAGCTGTGCATTTTTACCCTTATTCTGCCATACATAAAAGCTTTTTCCGGGACGTCGCGCAGGCCGGCAGTGCAGCGGCCTTTCGGAAAAGCCTGCAAAAATGATGCAGATCCTCCGTCATGCCCGGAAAAACGGGGATGCGCTTTCGTCCCCCAAAAAAGTTAGAGCTGCTGCCAGGTTTCCCGGAGCAGCTTAACAGCCGGAGCAATGCCCTCGCCGGTAGTACCCTCCAGCACCAGAACAGCCTCGGGATTGCTGGCTTTAATCCGCTTTAATATGGCAGGGACGTTCAAATCACCAGCGCCGAAGTTTACTTGTTCCGGAGGCCTGCCATTGGTAAGGATACAGTCCTTGATATGAAACAGCAGGATCTCTGTGCCAAAGGTATCAAGGCCCTGGTCCAGTATATGCAGGTAGTCCCCCTGGTTTGCTTCGTCCATAAAATTATACAGGTCAAAGGCCACCCGGGTGTTGCTTCTGCCCATAACCCGCCGGGCTTTGGCCAGAGTGGGTACATCATAGCAGGTATGGCAGTAAGAGCCCTCCATTACCACCTGGGAGCCAAAGTCCGCACCTACGTCACACAGGCGGGAAAAAACTTCTACCGCAGATTGAAACGCCTGCTCGGTACGGTTTTGGTGAAACAGAATTTTGCCGTCCTTATAAAAATAGCCGGTTTCAGAGCCTACTGCAGCGCTGCCAAACTGGGGGCAAAGCCGCAGGTAATCGGCAAAAATCTGCTCACAGCTTTGCTCTTTGGCTGTATCCGGCTCCATAGGGTTAAAGTAGGCTCCCAGCATAGGGATTTCCACCCCCGCTGCCGAAAAGGCTTTGCCGATCTCCTCCGCTTTGGGTGCAGTAATAGCCCCTGGAATGTAGGGGATCTCCTCATACACCTTGTAGCACACCAGCTGGACGCCGTCCAGACCCAAGTCCTGCATTCTGCTGAGAATCGGCCCGGTGCCTTGTACGCCCAGATCATGGGCCCGAATACATAACTTCAAAATATTTTGCCCCCCATTGCCATTTTTGACCAAATTTCTGAATTCTTCTTCATTATATCCGTTGAAATTGTAGAGTACCATAACAATTTCGGCACTGATTATTCACAAAACGGATATATTTTAGCTATTTTCACAAACAAACAACCCAATTCACCCTAGTTTTACGGAAATATGCCTAAAGAAACAGGCATGCTGTTCGTCTGACTACCCTGAATTACTCCCATTATTTTCTCCGGAGGAATTATTTTTACCTTTACCCGCCATAGCGGAAGGAGAAACGCCAAAGTGCTTTTTGAATACCCGGGAAAAATACAGGGCGTTATCATAGCCGCAAAGCTGGGCCACCTCCGCCACTGTATGGCCCATAGAGGCCATGCTGCTGAGCATATTTTCCGCTTTTTTCATCCGCAGCTGGGTCATGTATTCCAACGGGGTTTGCCCAATCTCCTTTTTAAACCGCTTGCGGGCGTAATCGTAGTGAAAAGGCAGCTCCCGGATCGCTTCGTCCAAGGCGAAATCGGTTCTTGCATAATTATGGAGGATCGAGCTGCGGATTTTTTCCACCGGCTCAGAAAAACCGGTGTTATCCAAATACACCACCAGGTAGCAGGTGATCAGCTCCCCTAAGGCGGAAAGGAGCAGATCCCTCTTTTTCATGTCTGAAAGAAAGTAATATTTAGCCTGCTGAAATACCGATTCCAGATGTCGCTCCAAATCATCGGACACCTGAAATACTGTCTGACACGGAAACGAAGGATTCTCCATTTGAATATGGATACTGGCAAAGCCCTCGCCGCTCATATTGGCATGAAACAGCCGGGGCGGAATAGCTATAAGCTCCCCCTCCCTATAATGAAGAACAGCACTATTCTCCAGCCGGAAAGCTCCTTCCCCGCTGGTACAGTAAATCAGCTCCCAATAATCATGGGAGTGCCATTGCACATCAAAGGTCTTGGAATGCTCGCTCACAAAAAGAATCCTGTTCATCCAAAGCCCTCCACATTTTCTGCTCCGCCGCCTACCCGTTTCCTCGGTTACACAGCCGCGCCAGTTGTATTTGGCAGCCTTAGCCGTACTTTTTTCTTTTTTGGGGACGTCCTGCATCCCAAATATGCCAAAGCTTTTTCGATGTTACAAGTGCCTATCCCAGTCCCAAACATTCTACTGCCAGGATAGGAAAAAAGGCAAATATTTGCCTTTTCTATAATGAAATTGCTCTGCATTTCCTTCAAATCGTTTCCATATATAAAAAAGTATTCCTACACTTTTCACAAGGGGGAAGGTAATCCACCTGTTTACTATTATTTTTCATCTAATATCACCAATGTAATTGTTTACATTTTACCAGACTGTACATAGAATTGCAATAATTTCTTCAAAAAAATTTTCATATTTCTTTAATTTTTTAGCTTTTAAGTGATAACAACTGAAAGCAGCGCAGAAAAAAGAGCAGTTACGTCCATAAAAACGCAGCTGCTCTTGCTTATTTTCCGTTATATGGCTTTTTATCAAATCACCTGATGAACCGTTTCACCGGTTTCACCACTGCGCAGGATGGCCTCCATCAGCTTCATGGAGCGGAGAATCTCCTTATGCTTGACCAGCTGCTCCGCTTTGCCGTCCACCGCGTCAATCAAGTTGCGGTAAAAGTCCCTCACGTCCGATTCCACCTCCGGCAAGGGGTATTCCCGGATGGTATCACTGGTACGGGGCGCCATGGTTTTGGTTAAGCCGGCGGCGGTAACTACCGGAACGGCATCCCGCTTTTCCCAATCCGAAACCATCACGATTTTGCCGCTGGGTTCCCAGTCAGTGATCACCGCCGAGCCGTTTTCACCCAGCATATACCACCGAGGCAGATTGATAAAGTTACTGGTGCCCACCTCTACCTGGCAGGAAAGAGGGGCCTCCCCTGCCGCTTTGGGGGCAAAATGGATAATCGCCTTAAAGCCATCGTCCACTTCCTCATTGGTAACATTATCCAAGTCAGCATAAACCGAAACCACCGGCTCTTTCACCATCATCAGCATCTGGTCCAGCAGATGGACACCCCAGTC
>CATJLA010000113.1 GCA_949741215.1 uncultured Oscillospiraceae bacterium | reverse complement strand
TAGAAAAAGACGGCTCCCGCCATATTGTGGAGGTTGCTGTACCAAAGCCGGGGCCTTATCAGGCTTTGGTAAAAATAGAAGCCTGCGGTGTGTGCAATGGCACTGACATCAAGCTTGTCCATCGGAATTTCAAAAACTTTTCCACCTACCCCGCCCTTTTAGGGCATGAAGCCGTAGGCTCGATTGTTGCATTGGGAGAAAAGGTGACCAGCTTCCATATAGGTGACAGAGTAACCCTGCCCTTTGGCGAGGACCTTGTTGACGGCTATCACAGCGGCTGGGGCGGCTACTCGGAATACGGCTTGGTGGGCGATATCGCCGCTATACAGGCCGACGGGCTTACCCCCGAAAGCCCCTTTTGGTCCGACAGCTACTTTGCCCAAAACCTGGTGCCCCGGCAGCTTACCTCAGCGGAGGCTACTATGATCATCACCTTCCGGGAGGTACTGGGGGCTATTCAAAACTTTGGCATGGCGCCCGGCAAAAAGATTGTGATTTTTGGCGCGGGGCCGGTTGGGCTTATTTTTACCAAGCTGCTTTCCCTCAGCGGTGTGGAGGAACTCACCGTACTGGATCTCGTCCCGGAAAAGGCCCAGCGGGCCTTAAAGCATGGGGCCAAGCACGCTTTTTGCTCTGCCGGGCAGGATGGGGCGTCTTTGGTGCGGGAACTTTATCCCGATGGTGTGGATATGGTGCTGGATGCCGTAGGAGTAAGCGCGCTGATCAACACAGCTATGGCACTGATTGTTCCGGGAGGCAAAATTTGCTGCTACGGCATCTCCCCTAACCTGCAAATGAATTTAGACTGGAGCCAGGCGCCCTATAACTGGGGGCTGCAGTTTGAGCAATGGCCCTCCAAGGTTCAGGAGGGGCAGCAGCACGGGCAGATTTGCCAGTGGATTGAAGAAGGAAGGCTGGTACCCTCGCAGTACATTTCGGAGGAGATTCCCTTTGCGGAGATTGACCGGGCGTTTGACATGATCGAGCAGAAAAAAACCGATTTGAAAAACGTTATTGTATTTTAGCTTTCAGGACGTGACTGCCGTTTTGTCGTCTAAAAGCCCTGTTTCAGTCAGGGCAGAAAGAGCTTTCCCTTGAAGCGCAAGAGGATGGGCCGGCAGTCATGTCCCGCAATAATGCGCAACAATTATCTATAAGTGTGGGGCCTAACGATGTCCCCAAACAAAGAGAAAAGGAAAAAGGAGGCGGAGGCTTATGCAGCAATCCCGGTTGTTTTTGGCACTGCCGGAATATATTTGCACTCCGGATGGAATGGAGATCGATACAGAAGGGAACCTGATTCTTTCCTGCCCAAATTTTGCTCAGCCGGAGCTGAGCGGCTGTGTGGTAAAAATCAGCAAGGATAAAAAAGTAACCAAGTGGTTTGATACCCCCGTGCACCCAAAAACCGGCATAGCAAGGAACATGGGCATCGTTTTTGGGCCGGATAGGAGCTTGTATCTCTGCGATAACCAGGGCTGGTCTAGGGAGCCGGAGCTTGCTTTTCAGGGCAGAATTTTACGGGTAAAGGCCGACGAAAACGGGATCCGGGAGTGGTGTGTTGTGGCGGAGGGTATGGAGCATCCCAACGGGGCAAAGATTAAGGATGGGTATCTTTATGTCACCCAAAGCTGTATGACTAAGGTGCACCACCCCAGCGGGCTGCTGGTAAGCTGTGTCTATCGGTTTGGATTGGATGAAACAAATATCCATATCACCAACACCTTGGACGACCCCCATATTTTTACCACCTTTATCACCCGCAACCTCGCCTGCCAGTACGGCGCCGACGGCATTGAGTTTGGGTTGGACGGCAATTTGTACGTGGGTAACTTTGGGGATGGCGCTATCCACCGCATTACCTTTGACGACCAGGGCAACGCTAAGGAAAACACTGTGTTTGCCCAGGATTCAAGCCAGCTTGTTTCCACTGACGGCATTTGTAAGGATGAAAACGGTGATTTTTATGTGGCGGATTTCTCTGCCAATGCCATTGCCAAGGTGGACCATATAACCGGCAAAATTACCCGCTTGGCCCAAAGCCCGGACTGCACCGGCCTGGAGGGCGGCTTGGATCAGCCCGGGGAGCCAATTATTTGGGAGGGAAGGATTGTTGCCTCCTGCTTTGATTTGGTGACTGATGAGGGTAAGGTGAATACCGCCCATGAAATGCCCGCCACTATGGCCGAATTGGATTTGCCGTGAAGCGGTGCGAACACTTTGCGCTGAATTTTAAGGCAAGCAGGGCTTTTCGGTACATATTTTACGCAACAGTGCATAGATATAAAAGAACGCACTGGGATTGACTGGATACAGCAAAAGGCAAGCCTTCCGGAGTAGAGCCGGGAGGCTTGCCCTGTTTTTGTAAGGACAATAATGCCCTGTGGCATCTTTTCACATTGCAGGGGGCAAAATAAGCCGTGGAAACAGCAAAAACCGTTCATTCTCTCCTGCACAAAACCTGCATATTGATAACTTTTGAAACAGAAAGCTTCTCACCGGCAGTGCCGTCCCAAAAGTGTAAAAACTTAACAGTCCTCCGCAATCTGGTAGAGGAGTCGCTGGGTGTCCTCCCAACCCAGGCAGGGGTCAGTGATGGATTTCCCGTAGATACGGTGGCAGTCGATAGGCTGATTGCCTTCCTCCAGGTAGCTTTCAATCATCACGCCTTTGATCAGGGTTTTCAGCCCTGGATTATGCCGGCGGCTGTGCAGTACCTCGCTGACAATGCGAATCTGCTCCTTGAACTGCTTGCTGGAGTTAGAGTGGTTGACGTCCACAATGGCGGCAGGGTTCTTCAAATCCAACTTACTGTACATTTCCAGCAAACGTACCAGGTCCTCATAGTGGTAGTTGGGAATATTTTTGCCGTACTTGTCCACGCCGCCACGGAGAATAACGTGGGCTAAGTCGTTGCCGGTGGTGGTGACATCACACCCGCGGTAAATAAAGTTGTGGGAGTGCTGGGCCGCTGTTACCGAATTGAGCATTACGGTAAAGTCGCCGCTGGTGGGGTTTTTCATGCCTACGGGGATATCCATGCCGCTGGCGGTCAGACGGTGCTGCTGATTTTCTACCGACCGGGCGCCTACGGCCTCGTAGGAGAGAATGTCGTCCAGGTAACTGCGGTTTTCGGGGTAGAGCATCTCGTCGGCTGCTGTAAGGCCGCTTTCTTCCATCACCCGCAGATGCAGGCGGCGGATGGCGGTAATGCCTGCCAAAAGGTCCGGGGCTTGGTCCGGCTGGGGCTGATGGAGCATACCTTTGTAGCCCTCGCCAGTGGTGCGGGGCTTGTTGGTGTAAATGCGGGGAATGATAATCAGCTTCTCACAGACCTTTTCGTTTACCCGGGCCAAACGGTTTACATACTCGCAAACCGCCTCCTCGTTATCTGCCGAGCAGGGGCCTACCAGCACTACAAAACGGCTGTCTTCCCCGGTGAATACCCGGCGGATCTCCTGATCTCGCCTGGCCTTCAGCTCTGAAAGCTTAGGGGAAAGCGGGTATTCTTCCTTCAGGCGTACCGGCAGGGGCAATTCTTTATTCAATTTCATTGCCATAGCAAATTCCTCCCTATTTGCGAATCCAATCTGTTTATTTCATTCCTTCCCTGTATGCACAGGGCTTTGGGACAGCAGTGCCGTCTTAATACTTTAACGCTTTTATATTTTAACCCTAAAAAGTAGTGAAGTCAATAGGGGGGACAAAAAATTATTGCCTGGGGCCGGAAAATATCCCCGCCGGCTTTGGGGTATGATCCGAATATGCCCTGCCAGCTTTTTTACAAAGCAAAAATACACCCAACACAAAGGAAAGCGCCCCTAATAGGATAAACAACGGCCAAAGGATAATCCAAATAAGGGGCGGAGGCATCATACATCTTTTTTAGCAGCTGCCTCCAGAATAAAAGATTAGCCTCCCATGGCGAATAGGTCAAACAGCAGGTAACTGCCGCCCCCAATATATGCCCACCACCAGAAATGATAACGGCGGTTTTTATAAAGGTGGTCATTCCCAACAGGCAAAGAGCAGCTAAAATCCCCATCAGCAGATAATAGAACACCCCTTTTTCCTCCAGTATGTTCATTCAAAAGGCGGCGTAGGGCTTCCTTTCTATTTTTTACAAGGCAAGGCAGAAAAACTTTGGACTATTTAAAACTGCCCGAAAAGCGCTTGACGTTGTTGGCAGCACGACGTCCCCAAAGACAAAAGGGGGCGGCGGCCCTGAGTAGAACTACCCAAAGCCGCCGCTTTTATAGAACCTCTTGCTCGTGCCTGTGTTTATTCAGCGGCATCCTCACCGCTGTAGCAGTTTTCGGAATAGGTGACGAAGCGGAACCCTTGCTCTTCCAGCTCGGAAACAGAAAAGCCTTTCAGCTTACCGCTTTCAATATCCGCGATAATCTGCGCCATTTCCTCATCGGTGTACTCCTTGGGCTTATAACCCTCTATGTTAAAATCCCAGTCATTCTCCTCATCGGTAAGGCTGTACTGGTAAACGCCATAATTGCCATCCTCATCAAAGGCAAAAACGATGGGACCCTCTACGCCATCGTCCATCAAGGCGGAAAGGTCGTCATCCGGGGATAAAACAAGATTGCCGTCTTCGTCCTGAAGAAACCGTCCTGCGGCTTTCAGCTGGCCCTCCCCTATCGGCAGAGAGTTGCCGTCCTCATCCTGAAAAACAGTACCCTCCGGCAGGTCAGACACAGAAGACTGGTTGATCGAGGAGGTTGCAAATACTGCCGTAACACTGAGCACCAGCATCAGGGCAAACACCAGGACAAAAGCGGAAAACTTTTTCATCTTCATAATCGCACAAATCCTTTCTTCAATCGCATTTTTACCGAAATAACAGTTGTTTTTACTAAAATGGCTGTATAAGGACGCACCACGGCTTTCTTCCATCTGCAGCAGGGCCAGGGCATAGGCGGCCTTTTCCTTCTGGCTGGAGCGGCTCAGCACCGCTTCGTCACAGGAAAGCTCCATATCCCGGTTGGCAAGGAAATACATCACCCACACCAGCGGGTTAAACCAGTGGACGCACAACGCCCCTGCCATCAGCAGCTTTACAGCGGCATCCAACCGGCGGATGTGAACATACTCGTGGCTGAGCACATAACCCAGAGCGGCTTCGTCCTGCCAGCTGATATTTTTGGGCAGCAGAATTACCGGGCGCAGGATCCCATAGGTTAAGGGAGAGGTAATCTGGTCTGACACCCGGATATTGATCCGGCGTATGGATTTCACCTGCTTACGCCAGTTTTCCACCCCTATGCTTTGGGCCGGGAGAGAGGCGCAAAACCTCCGCCGGCAGCGGCAATAGGACATCCCAAAATAAGCTGCCAGTAAAACCGCCCCTATAAGCCAGGCAATCCACAGCCCGGTTTGTATAGGGGACGTTCCCTGTGCGGGCACTGCAGCGCTTTGGGGAAGCAGCAGCATCGTTTTTGCTTTGGGTTTGCCAAACCCTTCCAGCCAGGAGTACAAGCTGAACCGGGAGGGCAGGGTAAATGGCACTGTCAGACGGACTGCCGCCAAAATCCACAGTGCCATAAAGGTAAACCGCGGCAAACGGCGGGCCAGCAGGGCACGCAGCACCAAAACTGCCAGAATCAGCACTGCACCGGTGATACTTCTCTGCAGAACACTCATGGCTTCCACCTCATTTCAGCCCAGCAACCATTTGGCGGAGGTGTTCAATCTGCTCTGGAGAAAGCTGCCTGCCGTTTAGCAGGGAAGCAAACAGCAGATCAGGAGAGCCGTCAAACAGCTTGTTCATAAGCTCTTCCGCCTCGGCCGCCTGCACCTCCTCCTTGGCCAGCAGAGCATGGCAAAGGAAATTGGGCTCCCGGCGCTCAATGGCCCCTTTGGCAATACATTTTTTTATGACTGTATAGGTAGTATTCATGTTCCAGCCGATTTCCGCCTTCAAAATATCGGAAATCTGCTTGGCGGTTTTATCACCTTCCTTCCACAGCACATCCATGATTTTTAGTTCAGAGTCAAACAATTTAATAGACATCGCTGCATTTCCTTTCTTACTATTGCAATAGTTTAGGTTCATACTATCACAATAGTTTGGCATTGTCAATGGCATTTCACTGCCAGCCCGTTGAACATTTTGTAAATAAATTGTGGCTGGCTCTGTTTTATGGGACAAGACTGCAAACCGGCAGTTCCGTCCCCCAAAATAAGCAAAAAGCAAGCCGAAAAGCCCTATTTCATGCTTTCCGGCCCTTAATTTTAACGAAAAATGTTTCACGTGAAACAATCGTTCTTTTTATAGCGAAAAAATCTCGCTTTAATATATAACTTTTAGGAGAAAATAAAGCTATTTCAAAATCCAAAGAACCATCAATATTCCCTGCAACCTTCCAATCGTTCCTGTAAGGAACGTACATCCACTATTCACTATTCCCTATTTGCTCTTACCTTTTCTTTAACTTATATGTTCCAACTCTCCGCCTTCGCCCACCATATGCTTCACACGGTCGGCCACCTCTGCCCGTTTGGCGTCGTTAAAGCGATCCAAGGTGCCTGCCAGATAACCGGTTACCCGGCGGATCCGTTCAAACTTAGGCTGGCCGTCCTCCTCGGTTCTGCCGCACTTGGGGCACTTATCACCAATCAGCCCAGTGTAGCCGCAAACAGGGTCCCTATCTACCGGATGATTTACCGCGCCATACCCAATGCCCGATTCCTTCATGCAGCGGATAACCTGCTCAAAGGCCTCCAGGTTCTGGGTAGGGTCGCCGTCCAGCTCGATATAGGTAATATGGCCGCCGTTGGTCAAAGCGTGGTAGGGGGCCTCAATCGCAATCTTGTCAAAAGCAGAAATAGAGTAGTAAACCGGCACATGGAAGGAATTGGTGTAATATTCCCGGTCAGTTACGCCGGGGATAATGCCGTACTTCTTCTTATCAATACGGACAAACCGGCCGGAAAGCCCCTCCCCCGGAGTAGCAATTACCGAGTAGTTCAGCCCGGTTTTCTCGGCTTCTTCGTCCATCCGCTCTCTCATTCTGCCAATGATCTTCAGCCCCAGCTCCTGAGACTCCTTGGACTCCCCATGATGCTTGCCGGTAAGCGCCTTCAGGCACTCCGCCAAACCGATAAAGCCTACGGTAAGGGTACCATGCTTCAGCACCTCGGCAATGCTGTCTTCCGGGCCAAGTTTGTCGGAATCCAGCCACACACCCTGTCCCATCAGGAAGGGATAGTTCTTCACCTTTTTGCTGCACTGGATACGGAAGCGATCATTCAGCTGATCAATTACCAGGTTCAGCTTTTTCTCCAGCATTTCAAAAAACAGCTCCTGGTTGCCGGCTGCCTTAATAGCCAATCGAGGCAGATTGATAGAAGTATAGCTCAGGTTGCCTCTGCCGTTTACAATCTCCTGGTTTTTATCATAGACGTTGCCTACCACCCGAGTGCGGCAACCCATATAAGCAGCCTCCGTCTCGGGATGTCCCGGCTTGTAGTACTGCTTGTTAAAGGGAGCATCGATAAAGGAAAAGTTGGGGAACAGCCTCCGTGCCGAAACCCGGCAGGCCAGGCGGAACAGATCGTAATTGGGGTCTTCGGGATTATAGTTAATTCCTTCCTTCACCTTAAAAATGTGGATGGGGAAGATAGGGGTCTCGCCATTTCCCAAGCCGGCCTCTGCCGCCAGCATGGTGTTGCGGATAATCATTCTGCCCTCCGGAGAAGTATCCATGCCGTAGTTCAAGGAGCTGAAGGGCACCTGAGCGCCTGCCCGGGAGTGCATGGTGTTCAGATTATGCACCAGCGCCTCCATAGCTTGGTAGGTGGAGCGCTCTGTTTCCTTATAAGCGTATTTCCGGGCAAATTTTTGCAGACGAACTGCCGCCTCCGATGCAAAATGCTTTTCCAGCAGCGCCTTTTCTACTGGGGAGTACCCGTTGTTCTCGTCCAGGGCGGGCTTTACGCCGCTTACCTTTTCCGCTTCTTCACAAATTTTCTCCGCCAAAGCCTTGGCATCCTCTACGTCCTCCAAAAGCTCAATCGCTTTCAACAGATTGGTACGGTAGCTGCGGCGGTAGGTTTTTGCAACGCCCTTTGCCATGGCATAATCAAAATTGGGCACACTCTGTCCGCCATGCTGGTCGTTCTGGTTGGCCTGAATAGCAATACAGGCCAGCGCAGAATAACTCTGAATATCGTTAGGCTCCCGCAAAAAGCCGTCCCCCGTGCAGAACCCGCCGGTAAACAGTTTGTTCAGGTCAATCTGGCAGCAGGTGGTGGTCAGTGTTAAAAAGTCCAGGTCATGAATATGAATATCCCCAGCAGCATGGGCGGCTGCGTGCTCCGGCTTCAGCACATACAGTTCATAAAACCGTTTTGCACCCTCCGAGCCGTATTTTAACATGGTGCCCATAGCGGTATCACCGTTAATATTGGCGTTTTCTCTTTTGACGTCGCTGTCCTCTGCATCCTTAAAGGTCAAATCCTCATAAACCCTCATCAGCTGGGTATTCATTTCCCGCACGCGGGTACGTCCGGCCCGATACAGAATATAATCCTTGGCCGTACGGGCATGGCCGCTTTCCACCAGCACCTTTTCCACCGTGTCCTGAATTTCCTCCACTGAAGGCTGTTCCTTGTGAAGCTCGTTTTCTAAGTAGGCAACTACCTGCTGAGCCAGCTCCTGAGCAGTACCATAATCCTTACCGCCTGAGGCCTGGGCCGCTTTGAAAATCGCATCTGCAATTTTATCTATCTGAAACGCTACGATCCGGCCGTCTCTTTTTACAATAGTACTCAACATAATAGAAATTCCTCCCTAAACTATCCCAGGTTGCACACAACAGGTAGTATATATTTTTTTATAAGCACAACATCTTGTGTCTTTCTCGAAATTGCAACATCTATTGTAGTAGATTCTTCCTGCTTTGTCAATCACCAAAAAAGCAAAATTTTTTTGCAGTTACGTCCTAAAAGCACTACCATGCGGTTTTTTAAAATAAAAAAATTTTTTTAAATTTTTTCTTCTCAGAATTGTCACTTTTCAGGAATCATGGTACAATAATAGCAATATGTTGCTTCTTGATTTAAAAGAGCCCGGGGGCAATAAGGACATTTGTTTTTTCCCCCAGCCGGATTCTCTGTGGTTCACAGCATTTTTACGGTTGTCAATGGATTTTTGCCTCCAGTTTGCTTTATGGAGGAATCATCCCTCTTTTGTTTTTTTATTAAGACATCTCCGTTTGGCATTAACCCCTATATCTTGTGGGGGACAGGATGCTTCAAAACAATACTCTGGGGATAAATTGCCCCTCCTCGTTTGTTCACCTACCATCAAAGCTTAGGAGTAACGATATGGCAAAACGTTCTGCGGCATTTTTTCTGCCGTTTCTTCTTATCTTATTTTCTATTTTTTTACCCGGCTGCAGCCGGGATTCTGGGGCAAATCAGATTTTGCGGTACAATATGTCTGACCCTATTTATAACCTGGACCCTCAGTTTGCTGACGATCCTAACGAAATTATGGTGATCCTCAATACCTTTGAGGGATTGGTTTCCAAAAACTCCAAGGGGGAAATTGTGCTGGCAGGAGCAGAAAGCTTTACGGTGTCTCCTGATGGCAAAACCTACCGTTTTATTCTCAGAAAGGATGCCTTTTGGTCAAAAAACTATCTGAACTCCGAAAAGGAAGATCCTGTTCCCGTTACAGCCTACGACTATGTTTTCGCTTTCTACCGGATGTTCCAGCCAGACTCCCCCTCCCCCTATGCCCAAAGCTTTTTTGTGCTGGAGAACGCCAGGGAAGTGCTGGAGAACACCATGCTGCTGTACCGTCTGGGAATAAAGGCTGTGGACGAATACACGCTGGAGTTCCAGCTTTCAACGCCGGATTCCTTCTTTTTGGAGCTGTTGACCTCCCCCGCCGCTATGCCCTGCCAGCAGGATTTTTTTGAGGAAAGCAAAGGCAAATATGGCCTTTCTCCCTCTGAAACCATTTATAACGGCCCCTTTACCGTTACCTACTGGGACAATAGCCGCCGGGTAAGCCTGCGGCGCAACGAGAGCTATCACAGCGCCGATTCTGTAGTGCCTATGGGGGTGAATTTGTATATTGGCAAAGGAGTAGAGCAGAACCAGTCCCTTTTGCTGGGGAACAGCGCAGACGCCGCTCCGGTGCTGTTTGAGGATTTGGAGGCTTTGCAGCAAGCAAATTGTGAAATTGTTGCTTTTGAAAATACCGCTTATCTGCTTCTGTTTAATTTGCGGGACCCTGTTTTTTCTCACAACGCCATTCGCCAGGGGATGGCCCGCAGTGTGAACCGAGAGCTGTTTCTGCCTTATTTAGAAGACAATCTCTCCCCTGCTACCGAGCCCATTCCCCCTGCCGCTCAGGTAAACGGAATTTCCTATCGGGAGGCTGCGGGACGGAAAAATACCGTCGCCTTTCAAAGTGAGCTGGCGGCGGAGCATTTTCAAACCGGGCTTACCGCTTTGGGGATTTCCAAACTGCCCAAAAGCTCTATTCTCTGTCTGGATTCCGGACAACACAAGTTTTTATCCGGCTTTTTGCAGCAACAGTGGCAGAAGGATCTAAACCTGTACATCAACATTGAAGCAGTGGCAGAGGCTGACTTCTGGGCACGTATTTCCAACGGGGACTTTAATGTGGCGGTGGTACCCTTTACCCTTTCTCAGCCCAATCCCAGCTCTTTTTTGGAAGACTTTTTGGACTATCTGGAAATGGCGGCGGAACTGCAGTCCTTCCCCTTCAGCACTGAGATTTTGCAGGATTACCTCACGGAGGCCGCCTCTTCCTCCACGCCGGAGGAAGCTATCGCTGCTCTTTCCGCCGGTGAAAGCTTTTTAACCGACAACGCCTTTCTGGTCCCTTTATATTATGAAACCAGTTATTTTGCCTCAGTAAAAGGGGTTTCCGGGATTGATTTCAGCCCTTATGCAGGCAATATCTTCTTTTGGGAAGCAAGATTAGAGTAGGCATGGCCTTTTGCATCATAAAGTTTATGGGACGTCACCTGTGCGGGACGTCCCATTGCTTTTATGAAACAGCTGCTGAAAAACCGGGAAAAGGTGTGAGAAAACAAAGCGGCACTTACGTCCCACAAAAATATGGATGGCCGCTATAAGCCCTCCTCTAACCGCCGCTGAAAGCTTTCCGGCATGGTAATTTCGGTTTTGGAAAGATGCTCCCACCGGAATAACGGCACCAGCTCTGCCATAGAGAGCGGTTCCGGCTGATCCAGAAAGCCTGCTACAAAGCCTATCCAGCCGGTAAGCTCTTGAGCGGTAAAGCGTTGGCGCAGGGCGGTTAAATCCATGTCTCTGTCCCGCTTGGAAAGGCGTCTGCCGTCTCGGTCGGTCAACATAGGGATATGACCGTACCGGGCAGGAGTGCCCCCCAGCTGCCCCCACAGCCATTGCTGGCCGGGGGTACAAATTTGCAGGTCTTGTCCCCGCACAATCTGGTTGACACCCATTCGGATGTCGTCCACCACCACTGCCAGCTGGTAGGAGAATACTCCATCCGAGCGGCGGAGCAGAAAGTCCTCTCCAGAAGTAAGCTGATGGCTCCATGGGCCTTGGGCCAGGTCGTATAAGTCAAAATGGCGTTCCGGCAGGCGAACACGTATGGCAGGGCTTTTCTTTTGGGCAAGCTCCTGCTGTTGTTCTGAGGTTAAACCGCGGCACTTGCCGGAGTAAAGGTATGCACCGTCTGACCGATGAGGTGCGCTGGCGGCGTGGAGCTCTCCTCGGGAGCAGAAGCAGGGGTAGGTAAGGCCCTTTTCTGATAAAAAGTTTAGGGCCTGTTCATAAACAGGGGCGCACTTGCTTTGATAATATGGCGGATTAGGGCCGCCCTTACTGCCGCCTTCCTCCCAGGTAAGGCCCAGCCAAAGCAGGTCCTGCTCCATCTGATCAGCAAATTCCTGCTGGCAGCGGCTGGCGTCCAAATCCTCAATCCGTAGGATGAAGCTGCCGTTTTCCTTTCGAGCAGCCAGCCATGCCATTACCGCGCAAAACAGGTTGCCTAGGTGCATTCCGCCGCTGGGGGTAGGGGCAAACCGGCCCACTGTGGGGGGGTTATTGGACGAAACCGGCATTGCAGTTTTCATGGCATCTCCTTTTTCTTTTGCTCAGGATGGCCTTTTCTGTCAGTTACAGAGTATTCTGAGCCATTCTTTTGTAATGTTCTCCTAAAGAACAACAATGCGTAATATATGTAATCTTTTTTCTGTTCTGCCTTACTTACTTTTTCCTGAAATTCCTTTGGGGAAAGGGGCTTTGATTTTTCACACAAGTACACAGCCAGGTTCCTGTTTCGGATCAACCAGACAGCTGCTTTTTGTTGAAAATCTGGCAGAGCTTCCAGTTTTTCTATCAGTGCTGTATACGTCTCTCTTTCATTTTCTGTAATTTTCTCAAAAAATTTAGCCTTTGTCAATGCGAAAACCTCTTTTCAAATGGATTTCTTTTATTTTATCACGAAATTCATTTGTATGTGGTTTTTTTAAGGACTTAACTGCAGGCATGGAAGTCAGATGTTTCATTTTTTGTAAAAAGTTAAGCTATTTCAATAACTGGCAACGAAAGATCTTCCCAGCAATATTCCAATCGCACCTGTAAGGTGCGTTCCTCCACTATTCACTATTCACTCTTCCTTATTACCTAAAACTTGGGTATAACAAAACAGGCCGGCTGCCGGTAAACCCGGTAACCTGCCTGTTTGCTTTTGTAAGCCGAACTTAGATCAGCTCGATAATCGCCATCTCTGCGGCGTCGCCTCTGCGGGGGCCAATCTTGATGATGCGGGTGTAGCCGCCGTTGGTCTCCTTGTATTTGGGAGCCAGATCATCAAAAACCTTTTTGGCCACTGTTTCCTTTGTAACAAAGGAATATACCTGACGCTTGGCGTGGAGATTGTCCTGCTTTGCCGTCGTAATCATCTTCTCGGCCATCGCACGAACTTCTTTTGCTCTTGTCACAGTTGTTTCAATCTTCCCGTTCTCAAACAGGTAAGTTACCATCGCTCTAAGCATGGCCTTTCTGTGATCAGAGGTTCTGCCGAGTTTTCTCGTACCGGGCATCGAAATTCACTCCCTTACCATGGTTAATTATTCATCGTCGTTGCTCAAAGTAAAGCCTAAAGACTGAAGCTTTCCGATTACCTCTTCTAATGATTTGGTACCCAGGTTTCTTACCTTCATCATCTCGCCTTTAGACTTGTTGATCAGCTCTTTCACCGTGTTGATACCTGCGCGCTTCAAGCAGTTGGAGGAACGAACAGACAAGTCAAGCTCATCAATGGTCATCTCAAGGATTGTATCCTTGCCGCTGTCTTCCTTTTCTACCACAGTTTCGGTGCTGTAAACCTCCGAAGAGAGGTCCATGAACTTCGCAAGATGGTCGTTGAGGACCTTGGCTCCTAATGAAACCGCCTCGTCCGCCGAGATAGTTCCATCTGTCCAAACGTCAAGGATCAGCTTGTCGTAGTCAGTTTTCTGTTCAATGCGCTGGTTTTCCACGGCATAGTTTACCTTTAAGACAGGCGTGTAAATGCTGTCTACCAGGATTGTGCCGATAACATTCTGCCCGTTCCGGTCAGCGGATTTATTCTGCTCCGCCGGAACGTATCCCTTGCCCCTGCCTAAGGTGATCTCCATATGCAGCTCCGCACCGGGGCCCAGTGTTGCCAAAGGCATATCCGGGTTCAGGATCTCTACATCAGAATCGGGCAAAATGGAACCTGCGGTTACCACACACTCCCCTTTGGCCTCAATGCGCACCTTTTTGGGGGCGTCGCAGTAAAGCTTGGCCCGCAGGCCCTTCAGGTTCAGTATGATCTCCGTAACGTCCTCTTTCACTCCGGGGATGGTAGAGAACTCATGCTGGACTCCATCAATCTTTACAGATGTGACGGCAACACCAGGAAGCGAGGAGAGTAGCACGCGCCGTAAGCTGTTACCGATGGTTATGCCGAACCCTCTATCCAAGGGTTCAAACACAAACCGTCCGTAGGAGCCGTCAGGTGCGCTGTCGACAATCTCTATCTCAGGACTTTTTGCTTTTTTGAACTCGTTCACAAGAAACCCTCCTTATACTCCTTTTTGACGGTAGTGGGCACTTACGTCCCCCACGCCAAAAATTAGTACTATGATATACCGCATTCCCTTGCCGGTTGCCCTGTGATTACTTGGAGTAAAGCTCAACGATGAGGTGCTCTGCAACATCCAGATCGATGTCCTCCCGGTTGGGCAGCTCTACAACCTTGGCAGTCAGCTGCTCTCTGTTCACATCCAGCCACTTGGGAACAGGACGGGCAGAATTTGCCTCTACAACAGCCTTAATCTTCTCAGACTGACGGCTGGAAGAAGATACAGCAACCTCGTCGCCGGCCTTCAGCTGGATGGAAGGAATATTAGCCTTTTTGCCGTTTAAGGTATAGTGGCCATGACGAACCAGCTGTCTTGCTTCTTTTCTGGAGGAAGCGAAGCCAATTCTGTACACCACGTTATCCAGGCGGCTTTCCAGGATTCTCAGCAGGTTTTCACCAGCCATGCCGGGCTTGCGCTCCGCCTGGGCAAAGTAGCTGGAGAACTGGTTTTCCAGCACACCATAGTAACGTCTGGCCTTCTGCTTTGCTCTGAGCTGTAAGCCGTATTCAGAAACCTTCTTCCGCCCGTTGCCATGCTGGCCGGGAACGGTAGGTCTTTTTGCAATTGCGCATTTTTCAGAGTAGCATCTTTCGCCTTTTAAGAAAAGCTTCTGACCTTCCCGGCGGCAAAGTCTGCATACTGCGCCAGTATATCTTGCCATCTGATTACACCTCCATTATACGCGTCTTCTCTTGGGCGGACGGCAGCCGTTGTGGGGAATTGGAGTTACGTCCTTAATCAGGGTTACCTCCAGGCCCGCAGCCTGCAGTGCCCGGATAGCAGCCTCACGGCCGGAACCGGGGCCCTTTACGTAAACCTCCACCGTTTTCAGCCCATGCTCCATGGCAGCTTTCGCAGCAGTTTCCGCAGCAGTTTGGGCAGCAAAAGGGGTAGACTTTCTGGAGCCTCTGAACCCTAACCCGCCGGAGCTTGCCCAAGAAAGAGCATTGCCCTGAGTATCGGTAATGGTCACAATCGTGTTGTTAAAGGTGGACTGAATGTGAGCTGCACCGCGCTCAATATTTTTGCGCTCACGGCGTCTGCGTGTGGTAGTGGTCTTTTTGGTAGCCTTAGCCATTTCATTCCCTCCTTAACTTACTTCTTCTTGTTCGCAATGGTCTTTGCAGGACCCTTACGAGTACGGGCGTTGGTTTTGGTGCGCTGCCCTCTTACCGGCAGGCCCTTTCTGTGGCGAACGCCCCTGTAGCACTGGATTTCTACCAGTCTCTTAATGTTCAGAGCGACATCGCGGCGCAGATCACCTTCTACGGTGTAATTGTGCTCGATGTATTCACGCAGCTTGGAAGCTTCCTCCTCGGTCAGGTCGCGAACCCGGGTATCGGGGTTTACGCCGGTAGCGGCGAGGATATCATTTGCTGTTTTGCGGCCGATCCCGAAAATATAGGTCAGCCCGATCTCCACCCGCTTTTCTCTGGGCAGATCAACACCAGCTATACGTGCCATATTACTGTTGCACCTCCATCTTTATGCTTCATTAACCCTGACGCTGCTTGTGCTTGGGGTTGGAGCATATAACCATGATACGGCCCTTGCGCTTGATAATCTTGCATTTTTCGCAGATGGGCTTAACGGAAGGTCTAACTTTCATCTTGAAAATACCTCCTGCTTTTCACTTTTGGCTTGTGTTTTTTCCCTATGGGAAACTGTTATTTGGACCTCCAGGTGATCCGGCCTTTGGTAAGATCATAAGGCGACATCTCAACCGTCACCTTGTCCCCCGGCAGAATGCGGATGAAATTCATGCGCAGCTTACCGGAGATATGTGCCAGGATCCGGTGGCCGTTGGGCAGCTCTACGTGGAACTGCGTATTGGGGAGGGCTTCCACAACCGTTCCCTCAATCTCAATCACGTCATCTTTTGCCAAGCGAATACCTCCTTTTCTACATGGGTGACAAGCGGCTTTCTTCCTGCCCAAACCGAGCCAGCTCCTGCCGAAGCAGGCGGTCCCCCATCGGGCGGGAAAGCTCTATTACCGCATTCGTCTTGCGCAGGTGCTTCAGCCGTTTCTTTTTGGGCTTTGCAAGCTTTCGAACCTTTCCGTCTGCAATCCAGGCAAAATCGCCCTCGGTTTGCAGCACCACAAAAAATCCGCCTGCGTCCCTGCCGGAAATCGACCGCACCACACAGCCCTCTTTTATGGACATTCCTTTGCCTCCTCCTAATCTGGATCGGTTAAAATAACCGGACCCTGTTCGGTAATGGCAATGGTATGCTCAAAATGTGCAGACAAGCTGCCGCTAGCGGTAATTACAGTCCAATTATCGGACAACACCTTTACATCTACACCGACGGCATTGATCATCGGCTCAATTGCAATGGTCATGCCGGGCATCAGCCGAACTCCTCTGCCGGGCTTGCCAAAATTGGGCACCTCCGGGGATTCATGCAGCTCTTTACCTACGCCATGGCCCACATATTTACGAACCACCGCAAAGCCCTTTTCCTCTACATAGGACTGCACCGCATAGGAGACGTCCCCAATACGATTACCGGGCACCGCAGCAGCAATGGCGCGGTAAAGGCTCTCTTTTGTGACGTCCATCAGGCTTTGCGCTTCGGGGGAAATCGCTCCCACCGGGAAGGTAGCAGCGTTATCGCCATGGTAACCGTTGTAATAAGCGCCTACATCCACCTTGACGATGTCGCCTTCCTTCAGCTTTTTGGGTCCTGGAATCCCGTGAATTACCTCATTGTTTACCGAAATGCAGGCACTGCCAGGAAACCCGTTATGCCCCAAAAAAGACGGCTTTGCGCCCTTTGAGAGGATAAAGTCGTGAATAATCCTATCCAACTCCCTGGTAGTCATTCCAGCCCTAACCCGTTCTCCGGCCAGACGCAGCGCCTGCCCGGAAATCCTGCATGCCTCTCGCATAGCAAAAAGCTCTTTTTGGGTTTTCAGTACTACCATAGCTTATTCCTCCAAGGCTTTCAGGGTACGTGCTGCAATTTCATCAACACTCCCCCGGCCTTCCACCGCAATCAGCTTACCGGATTTAGTATAGTACTGCTTCAAGGGCTCGGTCTGCTTGTGGTAAACGCTCAGGCGTTCTCTAATTGTTTCCGGCTGGTCATCCTTGCGGACTACCAGGGAAGCGCCGCATTTATCACAGACACCCGGCTTTTGGGAGGGCTTATTCTCAATGTGATAAGAAGCCCCGCAGCCTTCACAAACCCGTCTGCCGGAAAGTCTTTTTTCTATCTCTGTGTCGGCAACCTCCAGGTCGATCACCTTATCGATCATAATCCCCATGGAATCCAGCGCCTCAGCTTGAGGCACCGTTCTGGGGAAGCCGTCCAGAATAAATCCCTTGCGGCAATCCTCCTGCTGCAGTCTGTCGCGAATAATGCTGATAACGATCTCATCGGGAACCAGGTGCCCATCATCCATATAGGACTTTGCTCTAATCCCCAACTCGGTGCCGTTTTTCACAGCCTCACGCAAACAGTTGCCGGTACTGATTGTAGGAATCCCCAGGTGATCACACACAATTTCCGCCTGTGTTCCTTTTCCAGCGCCGGGGGCGCCTAAAAAGATCAGCTTCATATCTGTCATCCTCCTGCGGGATTATTCAAGGAATCCCTTGTAATGCCGCATCATCATCTGAGACTCCAGCTGCCGGACAGTATCCAGCGCAACGCCCACCACAATGATAATGGTGGTGCCTCCCAAAGCGATGTTCATGTTGGTTACCATACCGATAATAATCGGCAGAATGGCAATCGCCCCCAGGAACAGCGCACCCAGAAGGGTTACCTTGGAAATCACCCTAGCGATAAAGTCAGAAGTAGGCTTACCAGGCCGATAACCCGGAATTGTGCCGTTATTCTTCCGAAGATTGTTGGAAATTTCCAGCGGATTATACTGAACCGCAACATAAAAATAGTTAAACGCAATAATCAAAATAAAGTAAATAATGGCGTAAGGCAGACGATTGTAGTCAAACCAGCCAAGAACCTTGCCCAGGGTTGTGGTAGCGTTAGGATCCACAAAACCCTTGATCGTGCCGGGAATACTCAGCAGCGAGCTGGCGAAGATAATCGGCATAACGCCGGACATACTTACCTTGATCGGAATATGAGTGCTTTGCCCGCCGTACATCTTACGTCCCACCATACGCTTGGCGTACTGCACCGGAATCCGACGCTCCGCATTGTTCATCACAACGATAAACATAATCAAAGCCACAAAAATCACGATGATAAGGGGGACAAAGAAAAGATACTTGGTTTCACCCTGGATTCCCAACTGGAGATAAGCCACCATTCTGGCAACAGTATCGGGGCCCCGGGAGATAATACCGGCAAACAGAATCATGGAGATACCGTTGCCAATGCCCTTTTCGTTGATGCACTCACCCAGCCAAACCACTACGGAAGCGCCTGCCACTAGCACAGACACAATTACAATCGCCGCAAACACACCGGAGAATCCGTCACGGTAAGTGACGGCATGCATGTTTCGGAACATAAAGTAATAAGCAATGCCCTGTATCAACGCCAAGCCGACGGTAGTGTAGCGGGTAATCTTGTTCAGCTTTTTCCGGCCGTCCGCGCCCTCTTTTGCAAGGCGCTCCAAGGCAGGAATCGCAATGGAAAGCAGCTGAATTACAATGCTGGATGTGATATACGGGGAAATCGAAAGAGCGAGAACCGTTGCATTGCTGAAGGAGCCGCCGGTCAAAACGTCCAAGTAACCCAACAGGTTGCCGCCGCTGCCGATCATACTCTGTACAGCGCTGGGGTCAAGATAAGGCGCAGGAATTACGCTGCCAATCCTGAAAATCACCAGGATCATTAAGGTGTAGAGAATCTTCTTGCGGAGATCTTCGATCTTCCACGCATTCCTAAGCGTTTCGAACATTCTACTTCACCTCAGCCTTTCCGCCCGCCTCCTCAATCTTTTGTTTTGCGGACTTAGAGAAAGCCGCAGCGTTTACGGTCAGCTTTTTGCTAAGCTCACCGCTTCCAAGAACCTTTACACCGTCCAGTGTCTTCTTCAGTACGCCAGCCTCAACCAAAGCCTGAGCGTCTACCACCGCGCCATCCTCAAACTTATTGAGATCAGCTACATTAACGGTAGCATACTGGGTGGCAAAAATGTTCACAAAGCCTCTTTTAGGCAGTCTTCTCTGCAAAGGCATCTGGCCGCCTTCAAATCCGGGACGAACACCGCCGCCGGAACGAGCCTTTTGACCTTTGTGTCCCTTACCGGCAGTTTTGCCATTACCAGAACCATGCCCTCTGCCTTTTCTGAAGACATCATGGTTGGAACCGGGTGCCGGAGAAAGTTCATTCAGTTTCATTCGTTATCGCACCTCCTTGCTTACACTTCGGTTACCTCGACGAGGTGGGAAATTGTTGCAATCTTACCCTTGGTAGCCACATTGTCAGGCTGAATGGTCTCAGAACCGATTTTCCGCAGTCCCAGAGAGTAAGCGGTGGCAATCTGGTTGTCCTTACGGCCAACAAGGCTTTTCACAAGTTTAATTTTCAGCTGTGCCATTTGTGTGCCGCCTCCTTATCTGATTTCGCTGACAGCTTTTCCGCGAATTGCGGCAACCTCTTCTACCGTTCTTAGGGAAGCAAGCCCCCGAATAGTAGCGCTGACCACGTTGCAGGGATTATTGGAGCGGATGCACTTGGTACGGATGTCCCGAATTCCGGCAACCTCCATTACTGCACGAACCGGGCCGCCGGCAATAACGCCGGTACCCTGAGGAGCAGGCATCAGCAGCACCCGGCCAGCGCCGAATTCGCCGATTACCTCGTGAGGAATGGTGCTTCCTGCCAGAGAAATCTTCAGGAGGTTTTTCTTTGCATCCTCAATGCCTTTTCTGATGGCATCCGGAACCTCGGAAGCTTTTCCAAGGCCGAAGCCAATTGTGCCTTTTCCGTCGCCTACTACTACCAAGGCAGCAAACTTGAAAATACGGCCGCCCTTAACGGTTTTGGATACCCGGTTGATGGCAACCACCTTTTCTGCGAGACTATCCCGAAGCTCAGGCGATGTAGCGTCAATTCTAGCCAAAAGTCTCCCTCCTCCTTAGAAATTCAGGCCGCCTTCACGGGCGCCTTCGGCCAGTTCTTTCACCCGGCCATGGTAGATATATCCGCTTCTGTCAAATACAACGTCCTTAATGCCCTTGTCCTGTGCCTTCTTGGCAAGGGCGGCGCCAACCTTGCGCGCTGCGTCCTTATTGCCGCCAAAGCCTTCAAACTCTTTGTCCATGGTGGACGCCGAAACCAAAGTCACGCCGTTCACATCATCAATCAGCTGGGCATAGATGTGCTTTGCGGAGCGGAATACATTGAGGCGGGGACGCTGGGGAGCACCGCTGATTTTGTTGCGGACTCTGAGGTGTCTCTTCAGCCTCGCTTTGTTTTTGTCTGGCCTTTTCACCATCGTGGTTTCACTCCTTTACTTACTTCTTGCCCTTACTGGCCTTGCCTTCCTTGCGGATAATGGTTTCATCAACATACTTGATGCCCTTGCCCTTATAAGGCTCCGGGGGACGCTTTGCCCGAACCTCTGCCGCAAACTGGCCAACCTTCTGCTTGTCGGGGCCAACGATGTTAATCTTGTTAGGAGCGGGAACTTCAATGGTAATACCGTCAATTTCAGGGACGATTACCTGATGGGAGTACCCCAGGTTCATTACCAGGTCCTTGCCCTGCTTTGCGGCTCTGTAGCCGACACCGTTGATTTCCAGTTCCTTCTTAAAGTTGTGGGTAACGCCCTCCACCATATTGGCAACCAAAGTTCTGGTTAAGCCATGGAGGCTTCTGTGCGGCTTATCGTCAGAAGGACGGGTCACCACAATCTCATTGTTCTCCACTGCGATGCTCATATCGGGGTGGAAGCTCTCGGTCAGGGTACCCTTAGGGCCCTTCACGGTTACAACATTTCCATCGATCTTTACATCCACGCCGCTTGGTATCGCAATGGGTTTTCTTCCAATACGGGACATGATACCATCCTCCTTACCAAACGAATGCGAGTACTTCACCGCCAACATTTTCCTTACGGGCCTGCTTGTCGGTCATAATACCCTTAGAAGTGGAAAGAATTGCAATGCCTAAGCCCTTCATTACCCGAGGCATATTCTCACAGCTGGAGTAAATCCGCAGGCCGGGCTTGGAAACTCTGCGCAGGCCGGTGATAACCTGAGACTTGTTAGCGCCATACTTCAGGGTGATGCGAATCACACCCTGCTTCGAGTCTTCAATCACCTGAAAGCTCTTAATATATCCCTCGTCCAAAAGAATCTGTGCAATTGCCTTTTTCATGTTGGAAGCCGGGATATCAACCGTTTCGTGTTTCGCTGCATTGGCGTTTCTGATCCGTGTCAGCATGTCAGCGACTGTATCGGTGATATGCATTGAGTCATCCTCCTTTGTACTCTTAGCTTACCAGCTTGCCTTCTTCACGCCGGGGATCTGGCCCTTGTAGGCGAGCTCCCTGAAGCAGATACGGCAGATGCCGAATTTGCGAAGGTAGGCGTGTGGCCTGCCGCAGATTTTGCACCGGTTGTAAGCTCTGCTGGAGAACTTCGGCGTTCTTTGCTGCTTGATAATCATTGATTTTTTAGCCACGATATTCCCTCCTTACTTCGCAAAAGGCGCGCCCAGAAGAGTAATCAGCTCGCGGGCTTCCTCATCAGTGTTAGCGGTAGTAACAAAGGTGATGTCCATACCTCTAACCTTGTCGATCTTATCATACTCAATCTCGGGGAACAAAAGCTGCTCCTTCAGGCCCATGTTGTAGTTGCCGCGGCCGTCAAAAGAGTTGGCGTTGATTCCTCTAAAATCCCTAACCCGAGGAAGTGCAACGTTAAACAGACGATCCACAAACTCATACATGATCTCGCTTCTCAGCGTAACCTTTACGCCAATAGGCATGCCCTCTCTGAGCTTAAAGTTTGCAACCGACTTTTTCGCCTTACAAACTACAGGCTTCTGGCCGGTAATCTTGGTCAGGTCAGCAACAATCGCGTCAATGGCCTTGGCATTTTCCTTGGCTTCGCCGCATCCTACGTTAATGACAACCTTCTCCAGCTTCGGGATCTGCATGACACTTTTATAGCCAAACTTCTTCATCAAGGCGGGAGCTACATCTTTTGTGTAGGTATCCTTCAGTCTTGCCATGTCTTCTCCTCCTTACCTTAGAAAGTCTCGCCGCACTCGGCATTCTTACAAACTCTAACCTTGGTGCCGTCTTCCAGAATCTTATGCGCAACTCTGGTAGGCTTGTTGCACTTGGGGCAGAGTACCATTACCTTGCAGGCATACAAGGGGCCTTCGGCCTTTACAATACCGCCAGGCTCACCCATCCGGCGGGGCTTTACATGCTTGGTAACCATGTTGCAGCCCTGCACGATGACCTTCTTTTCCTTCGGCGATACCTCAAGAACCTTGCCCTGCTTGCCCTTATCCTTACCGGATAAAATGACGACCATATCGTCCTTCTTCACATGAAGTGTATTCACTCAGAGCACCTCCATTACAGAACCTCGGGGGCGAGGCTTAATATTCTGAGGTAATCTTTTTCACGAAGCTCTCTGGCCACTGGGCCAAAGATACGAGTACCTCTCGGGTTTTTGTCATCTCTAATGATAACCGCTGCGTTTTCGTCAAAACGGATGTAAGAGCCATCCTCCCGACGAAGCCCTTTCGCAGAACGCACAATTACCGCTTTCACTACGTCGCCTTTTTTAACAACGCCGCCGGGTGCTGCTTTTTTAACCGAAGCTACCACAACGTCGCCGATATTGGCATATCTTCTGCGGGTGCCGCCCAGTACGCGGATACACATCAGTTCCTTTGCACCGGTGTTGTCAGCAACCTTCAGATAGGTCTGCATCTGAATCACAGAGCGTTCCTCCTTTCGATTACAGCCGAATTACTTCGCCTTTTCAATGATTTCAACAACTCTCCATCTCTTGTCCTTGGACAGGGGGCGCGTTTCCATCACCAAAACCTTATCGCC
>CATJLA010000112.1 GCA_949741215.1 uncultured Oscillospiraceae bacterium | reverse complement strand
TCCCCGGCAGGCCCGTTTTTGAGCATTTGAATCTCACCATCCCCATGGGCAGCCAGGTGATGGTCACCGGCGTGAACGGCAGAGGCAAATCCACCCTGTTTGGACTGCTGCTGGGCTTTTACCGGCCCCAAAGCGGCAAAATCACCATCGGCGGTGTGGATATTGCAGGCTACAGCTCCAGGGAGCTGTGCAGGCTGTTTGGGTATATCCCTCAGGAGGCCCATATTTTTACCGGAACCTTGGAGCAGAACTTTGCACTTACCCTGCCCACTGACGTCCCCAAAACAGACCGGATTTTGCGGCAGCTCCACCTGGAAAGCGTGAAAAACGCCGACCCCCTGCGGTGCTCCATGGGGGAAAAGCAGCGGATCAACATCGGCCGGGCGTTGTACCAGGGGGAGAACCGCGCCGTTTTGCTGGGGGATGAGATTTTCGCCAACATCGACGCCGCCAACCGGGAGGATATTCTGCAGGTGCTGGCAGGGTACGGCAGCGGCAAAACGGTGCTGCTCATCTGCCACGAGGACTTTGCCTATCCCTTCACCCATCGCCTGCATTTGGGCGAGACCGAAACGTTGTTCCAGCCTGTGAAGGAGGTGCGCGTATGAAAACAAGCCAGCTACGCAACAAAAATATCCTGGCAACCTTTCGTAAGCATTGGACGTGGCTGCTGCTTATGATTCTCATGCTTTGCACCACAGGCTTTGCCCGTGCGTTGGGCGCGGATATGACCAGCCTGATTGTGGAACGTCTGCAAACCGGCGGAGAGGCGCTTTTTTCCCTGATTTTGCTGGTAAGCCTGGTACAGCTTGTGAATTACGGCACCAAGTTTGTTTCGGCCTACAGCTGCACGGCGCTGCAGAAAAAGCTGGAGGTCTCGCTGCGGGTGCAGATTTTACATACCCTGCAGCACATCCCCTTTGCCCGGTTTGAGGAGCAGAACCACGGCACTGCCCAAACCATTCTCCGCAAGGACGTGGAGGGGGCGGCCAGCTACCTGTATGTGGTGTTTTCCCGCATTGGCGTCAGTGTTACGACGTTGGTGTTCACCGTTTTCTTCATGCTTCGGGTTGACCTCTGGGTGACCTGTGTGCTGCTGGTGATTGCCGTTGGCCTGGGCTTTTTGAACCGCAAGGTGCTGGCCCGGCTGAAAAAGCTGAACTTAGAGGTTAAAAAGCTTACCGGGAACCTTACGCAAATCGCGACAAATACCCTGGAAACCCGGGATTCCGTAAAGGTGTACCAGGCGGAGCCCTTTGTGGAGGGGCGCTTTTTGGAGGAGCGCGGCCGTCTGAACAAAGCCAATATGAAAGTAGAAAAAACCGACGGTGTGCGGGTTGGCATTTACACTGTCGTCAACAACCTGATCCTGTACGGCAGCGCCATTTTGTTGGCCAGTTGGGCCATAGCCGGCAAAAACGAGCTGGGGCAGGTGGTGGCTTATATCTCGCTGGCGACGCAGGCGTTGGTTGCCATCGAGATGATCTTCCGGTGGATGTCGCAGGTGGTAAACTGCAACGCTGCATGGGAGAGGGTCAACACCATTCTGCAGCTGCCTGTGGAGCAGCCGGAGAAAAAAGAGACGCGGGACGTCCTACCCAAAACCTTTGCTGCACAGGGGCTGGGCTTTGCCTATGAGCCCTCCAAGTGGATTTTCAAAAACCTGGATTTTTCTGTATCTCAGGGGGAGATTCTGGAGATTACCGGTAAAAGCGGCAGCGGCAAGTCCACCCTGTTCAAGTGCCTGATGGGGCTGTATGCACCCGGAGAAGGAACCATCCACATCAACGGTCAGCTGGCGGACGGCAGTGCGCTTTTGCAGCAGGCCGGGTTCGTACCGGCCCAGTACGTCTTTTATGCGGGCACAGTTTATGACAATATTACCTTAGGGGACAGCTCCATTTCCAAAGAAACCTGCCTGCAAAATGCCCAGAGGCTGGGTATCCGGCCCTGGCTGGAGGAAATCGGGCTGGACAGGCAGCTGAAAGAGAACGCCGGCGACCTTTCCGGCGGGCAGAAGCAGATTCTTTCGGTGCTGCGGGCAGTGAATTTTGACGCTCCGGTGCTGGTTTTGGATGAACCCTTTGCCTCCCTGGACGAAAGCCGGCGGGGGCAGCTGGCGGATTTCCTCCAGGAGTATAAGCGGGACCATATCGTGATCCTAACCTCCCACGTGGAGGAGGAGGGCCTTGTGGGAGCGAAAAAATGCCCGGTTCATACCTGTCACACTTGCGAGATCTAGCAACAGACTTTTCTGATTTCAGAGCTTTTGCTAATCAATGGCTGCTCGATCGATAAGTATAGAGCAGGCTTGCGTACAAAAAGCAGAAAGGAAAAAGTCTGCAGAACCGGAAAAAGTAAACTTTGGCAGATTTGTTATGTATGGCACAAAAATATCGCGAGTAAATTTTTATTGAAGACGATATGTGTTATTGAAAAATTTAACTTCAAAAAGGTTTTTTTCACTAAATTCCTTTTGATGTTTATTTACAACGCACATGTCGGAAAAAATTATGGTTTTGCTATTGCATTTGGAGGAATAATTTGTTATACTAATACAGCAAATTATTATATAGAAATGTTCATCTTGCGAAAGCGAGTGAACATACATGGAGATGTACCCAAGTGGTTGAAGGGTCCGGATTCGAAATCCGGTAGGTCGGTTCTGCCGGCGCTAGGGTTCAAATCCCTACATCTCCGCCAACTTAAACGGCTCTATCTAATCTGAACAACTGACAATAATCTGTTCAGATTAGATAGAGCCGTTTTTTGCTTGTTGCTCTTGTATTTCAAAGGTTAGCAATGTCTTTGTTCCCACAAATGCTCAAAACAGACTTCCAGCATGACCGCCAAAAGTCCGTTTTTTCGCAGATTGCTATCTGCGGCTACACACCGTTCCGGCGCTTTTCTTCCCTCACCCCGGCGAGATTTTGAAAATGGAGCAATCACAGATTGCCTCAAAAATAAAAGAAAGCCCCAAAACCGCATGGTTAAGGGCTTTTTGGATGGACGATAAGGAACTCGAATCCCTGACCCTTCGCACGTCAAGCGAATGCTCTACCAGCTGAGCTAATCGTCCCAATTAACGTTCCCCAGTAGGAACAAAGCTAATTATACCGGCAGCGGAGGAAAAAGTCAAGTGGTTTTTGAAGAAAAGGGGACAAAACTTCTCATAGACTGTTACGAAAGTGCAGATCTGCCCTTGAATTTGTGATTTTCACCAGTTTTAACGGCATTTCCCTTACAGAGTAGGAAATTTTTCTGTTGTGCTTCTCTCCAAAATTATGGTATAATAAACACAGAAACGGCGGGAAACCCTGATTTTTCGGGGCTTCCCGCCTTTTTTGTTACTAATTTGTTATTAGTTCAATGTTCAATTTG